>JAISAX010000938.1 GCA_031266495.1 Opitutaceae bacterium | reverse complement strand
CCCCCCCCCCCCCGGCGCGACATCATTTGAAGACGTAACCAATTCCAGACTACACACGCACGAACGCACACGCGCACACACCCGCACAACCGCACAAGAAAAACCACCCGCACCATTAGCAGCATAACCACCGAAGAACCCTCCGTCACCGCCTCCGCCACCGTTACCGATGCCGATGCCACCGCCACCGGCGCACACGGTATCCGCGTGGACACCACCGACTACGAGCCGGGCACCATCCGTCACGGCAGCCGCCACCAGCCCAACATTTACGATGCCAAAGTGGAAAAACCCTTCTCCCAGGCCATCGTCGAACTCGGCGAACTTGCCCGCTCGTGGAACCTCGAACGCATCGAGCACCTCGTCGTCCACGAAGGCCGCCGCGCCGTCTGGGGCGGCGCCGCCTGGGACTCCCCGCTCCTGCGCGCCACCGACACCATCCCCGCCTCCATCATGGAACTCTGGCGCAAGGAAAGCCACCGCTCCGAACGCATCGCCGAGGACACCTTTCAAATCCCCTCCGAATTCTGCTCCATGATCAAAACCATGATCGGACGCTGGCACACCAAACGCGACGATCCGATAAAACGCGTCCTCGCCTTCAGTTCCGGTTGCGAACCCATCGGCATGGTCATCGAGCACGCCCGCAACATCGGATACGAAGTCTATACCCTCGAAGGCGTGACCGCATTCAAGGTCGGTGAAGGACTCGAAACCCGCACAAAATTCCTTGCCGGCGAACTGCGCAAAGCCTCCATCTGGCTCCAGGGAAAGCCCGTTGACGAAGACCGTCTCTCCGCGGAAATCCGCCTCAAGAACGACGCCCTGAAAAAAGTCGCCCGCATCCTCGACCTGCGCCTCAAACGACCCTTTGACGTTGGCAGCATCGAGATCATGTGGTTGCTCGGCGGTTCCAGCGGTTTTTTCGGAAACCCGAAAAAATATTTCGGGATCCTCGACCGCCTGCTTGTCGAACTGGAAGAGGCCGCAAAGACGCCGGAGACGCGCCCCTGCCTGCCGCTCATTCTTGCTGGCGGGCCTCCGGGCGGGCTGAGTTTTTTCCAGATCCTGGAGAAAGCCAACGCCGTCATTGTCGGCCTTGTCATGCTCGGCACCTCGTTGTATCGCGAGGACGTGCCGCCGCTCGAATCCCTTGCGCACTACCTTTTCGAATCGCAGTTGCGCGGCGAACTCGGCGAAGCCACCGGCGCCTCCGCTCTCCTGCGCCGCCGCGGCATCGAGGCGCTGATTGAAAAGACCGGGGCCAGGGGACTCATTTCGTCGGCCATCACGGCCTGTCCCTACGCCAGCCTTGTACAGCAACTGGAGCGAAACCATTTCCGCAAGCAGGGCTTCCCCATCGTTGCCCTTGAGCACACCGTCCACAACGAACCCGCCACCGAGGAGCAGACGATGAAAATCCGGGCCTTCCTCGAACAACTCTCCGAATCCTTCTGATGTCTTTTAAAATGAATACATTCGCTCCCTCCTCCGGGCGCCGCGCCGGTGACCCCGGCCCGGTTCGCCCGCTTTTCCCACGCGTATCCCTGAACGCATCCAGACGTGTGTTTCGGCTTGCCGCCGCCCTCTCCCTGACGGCGCCTCTCACAACGCCCTTCCTCCTGCATTCGGACACCGGCGAGGCCCGTCCCTCGTCTGCCGACGCCCGCTTTGTCTCGCAAAACGTCCCCGAAGTGATCCCGGCTGGGGAAACCCGGCGGGTATCACTGACCTTTTTCAACAATGGTGAAGCCACATGGGATCCGGAATACGGATACAGTCTCGGCAATATCGGAGACGACCTCGCCTGGAGAGTCGCAAGGGTGAATATCGGCGCGCCGGTTCCGCCGGGCAACAGCGAAACATTTTCCTTCGACATCACGGCTCCCGTCATTCCCGGCAATTACAGATTCCAATGGAGCCTCGCGCGGGACGGCGACAGTGGGAACCGCGGCGCGCGTTTGTTTGGTGAATCCTCGCCAAACGTGTTTGTCGCGATTGTCATACCGGAACATGACGCGGACGGGACGGCTGCATCGGTGTCGGCATCGGGAAAAGCGCCTGTTTCCCATCCCGCGCTCCGGTCATTTGCGGCCCTTGGCCACTCCGCCGCCGCACCCGCCGCCACCGCCTCGACACCCGTTCCGTCTTCCGTATCAGGAAATTGGAAACGGAATGAGCATTTTTCCACTACGTTTGCCGAAAGCCGCGAATTGCTGCGCGGCGGGGACAGGGCGGGGGCCAGACGCCACTTGCAAACCCTCAACAGAGCGCCCGAAGGCACATGGGGCTGGCACATGGAAAGCGTGGCCAATCTCATCCGGCTCGCCAGCGCGAGCAAGGCGTCGGGTGATTTCGCCGGTGCTCAACAAGCCGCGCAACAGGCGCTTGAACACCTCGCCAGCGCAGAAACGCTGGCCGACGACCATCCCTCCAAATTGACCAACATCGAGGAGCTGCGCGGCTTTTTGCAGGAACGTTTTATCGGTTCCACCGGCGATGCTGCCGAACATTACCGCCGCGCCATCCGCCACGCCGACCGAACCCGCTCCGCGCTTCGCGACTCCGCCACACGGCCGGGCATCTCTCCCGCCGAAACCGATTCTCTCGCGGATACAGTCGGACAAACCGCAGCCACTCGCCTCCGCCTGATCGGACAACACTCCGCAAACGAAGCACAAAAATAACCCGCAACCGGAACCAATTTGGCAATGCCCTCTCATCCGATGAAACACCGTCCGCTCCTCTTGTCTCTCGCCTTCGCGCTCTCCACGCTTCTTTCCGCCACGGCCACCGCACAGATCATTGACGAACCCGTGGAGGTAGCCCTGAAAGTGCGACTCAGCGGCCTCTGCTTTGACAATATTGCCGAGCAAGCCCCCTCCAATTACCTTACCGCCAGCATTGGCGACAATGCTCCGCTCATCACTCTGGAAGAACTCTCCGGTCCGTTTTTTTCGGATGTTGAAACCTGCTCCGTTGAAGTGGGCCGCTATTACGACTTTGTTGTTTACTCGGAAAGCGTGCCTGGCGCAAAGACCGTCGTCATGTCACCGCCACCCGGATACAATCTTCACGTGGACGGCGACATAAAAACCACCTTCACCATGAGCGGCGCACTCTCGATAAAGTCCTTCTGTGTCCTTCCCGCAGTCGCTCCCTTCTCCGGCCCGGCCGGCTCCGCGACATCGCTGGCTGCGGGGCGAATCCACTGGGAAGCCTCGCTCGGCTCCCTGCGCAACGGAGAACCCGCCGGCTCCATCCTTCTCGCGGGCGCAGGAACCTCGTCGTGGGATGGTTACTACAAACCCGCCGGCCTCGCCATTCAGGAGGAATCCGAGGAGATAAAGGTTTATCGCAAAAACAACGCCGCCGCCAACCAGCCCGCCATCCAGATCCTGGCCAACGAAGCCTTCGTGAACATCGTCCCTCTCACTGCCACCTCGTATCAGATTTCCTTTTACAATCCGGAGCAGTCATCGGGAAGCAGCTTTCCCTCCAAGGCCAGGACCGTCACCGGCCTGCCCTTCGTCACCTACGAGGTCAAGCGCGCCGCTGACTACAACCTGCAAATCATCCGCCAGCTTCGCTCGCCCGCCTCCGCCTCCGACACCGCGGCCCCCGTCCTCCGCACCGACCTCACCACCCTCCAGCGCTCCGGCAGCGGCCTTGCGCTCACATGGACGTCCACCCCGTGGACACTCTCCGGCTCCACCTCGCTCACACAGGAAACCCGCGTCTGGTCCGCCATCAACGCCTCCAATTCCGCCGCCGGTCACAACGAAACCATTACAATAAAAAACCCCGCGAACACCGCCCTCGCACCCGCCATCAAATCGCAGCGCACACACACCGGCTACGCATGGGGACACACTCCCACCCAGGAACAACTCGGAGAAACGTCACCGGCTATCAACTACACCGATTATCACAACAACACCGCCGAACGCGGCAGCTACGGATTCGTTTCGGCCTCGCGTGACAACGGAGGCGCATGGCAGGCGTTCGACTATTTCTCGACCGACGACGGGAAAAAACTCGGCACCATCAGCCGCATTTATTCCCCCCTGGTCAACACCCCGGCCTCCGTCACCCGCGACGCAGCCCAGGGCGTTGTCACCACCCTTGCCTATGCCGAAGACCCCTTCGGCATGTTGCGCCGCCTCACCTCCTCCGAGACCAGAACCAGCGGCATCCTCTCCGCAAAGACCACCATCACCTACTCCACCAGCAACAACATCGTCACCGCCACCCGCACCGACCAGGTGGACAGCGCCGGCCTCGCCTCCACGACCACCACCAAATTTTACAAGGAAAACCATACCGACTCCTTCCTCCGCAATCAGCTCTATTCGACGACCACTTCCGCCGGCCTCCGCCAGAGCTATGCCCGCAAACGCGGCACATGGAACGACTCCACAAAAACCTTTAGCGCCGGTGACAGCGGCCTCGCCTCGCGCATCGTCCTCATCGAAGGTGCCTCCGCCTCGCTCTCCGGCGCCACGGAATACAGCAGCCACCAAAGCGTCTCCATCGACAAACTTTGGCTCATCCCCGGCAAAAGCACCACCGCCACCACCATCCGCGACCCGTTTGCCCGCATCGCCCGCACCGAATCCCACGTCTGGACCGGCTCCGCCTGGCAGCTCATCGGCTGGACCAACTACACCTACAACTACAGTCACCAGCTCACCCGCCGCGAAACCCACAACGGCGACATTTACGAAGCCACCTACACCAACGGACTCCTCGCCTCCGAACGCGACGCCCAGGGCGTCACCACCCAATTCACCTACGATGTCAACGGACGCCTCGCCACCAGAACCCGGATACACGCCAACGCCGCCAGCCTCGTCACCACCTTCACCTGCGACGCCGCCAACCGTATCGTCCGCGAGGAAATCTCCTCGCCCGGCACCACCGAAAAACTCGTCACCACCCATGCCTATGACAACGCCGGACGCCTGATCTCGCACACCCCTCCCGGTCTCGCCGCCACCACCTTCGCCCATAACCCCTCCTCGCGCTCCACCACGGCCACCTTTCCGCACGGTGGCACAAAAACCGAAACCCTCACCCGCGACGGACGCGTGGACTCCGTTACCGGCTCCGCCGTAGTCCCGGAATATTACGCCTATGCAATCCAGTCCGACGGACGCCTCATCACCCGCCAAAGCATCGCCACATCCTCCTCTTCCCGCTACATCCGCACCTGGACCGACTGGCTTGGCCGCGCCGTCCACATCGAGACCCCTCCCCCCCCCGGCCAGTCCGCCGTTATCGCCGAAGATCACACCTACAACGCTCGCGGCCTCCTGACCAAAATCGCCCGTTCCGGCGGCTTCGCCCCCATTCTTTACGAATACGACACCATCGGCAACCTCCTCCGCTCCGGCCTTGACCTCAACGCCAACGGAATCCTCGACATTGCCGGGACCGACCGCATCACGGAAACGGATACACAAATCGCCCTCCGCTCCGGCTCCACCGCACTCTGGGACATCACGAGCCGCGACTACACCTATCCCGTCGCCGGCAACTCCACGCGCATCCAGACGCGCCTCTCCGCCCGCAACCTCTACGGCGCAACCAACACCCTGCTTTCCTCCCTTGAGCAAACCGGATCGAGCCCGCTCATCGAGAGCACCGTCGTCCCCGATCGCGCCAACCAGAAACTCACTACCACGCGCAAACAGGCCACCGCCACGCAGACGGAAATCCTCCTCGCCAACCAAAACCTCACCGTCACCACGCCCGACGGACGCCAGTTCAAAACCGAAAATGACACCCTTGGCCGTCCCGTCCACTCCATCGATCCGCGCACCGGCACGACCACCACCGCCTACACCTCCGGCACCGCCCTCGTCTCCTCCGTCACCGATCCCGCCGGCTACGCCAACGCCTTCGGTTATGACACCTCGGGACGCGAAATCTGGAGACGCGATCAGCAAAACAACTACGCCCGGTTCGCCTACAACCAGCGCGGACAAATCACCCGCCAATGGGGCCAGGCCATCCGACCCGCCGAATTCGCCTACAACACTTACGGCGAACGCACCACCCTTTCCTCCTGGCGCAACGGCTCCAACTGGACCGCCTCCGCATGGGACGCCACCGGCGCCACCGCCGACAAAATCACATGGACCTTTCATGACGCCACCGGCCTGCTCACCAAAAAGACCGATGCCGCCGGAAAATCGGTTGACTACACCTACAACGCCCAGGGCCAGGTCGCCACGCGCCTGTGGTCGCGCACCCTTTCCAGCGGCGCGCGCGTCACCGCCACCTATGGTTACAACGCGCTGACGGGCGAATTGCTGAGCACCGCCAGCAACGATGGCACCCCGACCGTCAGTCGCATCCTCAACCGTATCGGATTGCCCACGACAATCACCGACGCCACCGGTGCGCGCACCCTCGCATGGGAATCCGCCGCCCCGTGGCAACTCAAGACCGAAACCCTTCCCGCCTTCTACCAAAGCCGCGTGTTCACTCCGCTTTACGGCGCGTCGGGCACGCCTCTCCAAGGCGAGACAACCGGCTGGCAACTCGGCACCGCCGCCTCCACGCCCGCCAACCTGCTCTCGCAAAACTACACCTTCAACACCGCCGGACGCGCCACCGGCCTGTCCTCCGCACGCGGGGCGAACGCCCCTGGCGGGGCGGCGACGCAGGCCTTCACCTACGCCTGGCTGGCCAACTCGTCACTCATCCAGACCATCGCCGCCACCGGCACGAGCTTTACCCAAACTCACACCTACGAGGCCAAGCGCAACCTGCTGACCGGCATCATCGGCAAATGGAGCACAGCCACCCGCAGCGCCTTCACCTACACCTACGACACACGCGGGCTGCGCGCCAGCGTCGTCCAGAATGGCGACGCGTTCGACCTTGCCTCCGCCTACGGAAACTCCGTGCGTCAAAATTTTGGATACAACAGTTTCCGTGAAGTGACCTCCGCCACAAGTTACCTCGGCACGACTGCCAGCACCACCGCGCAGCTCCCCGGACGCGATTTCCGCTACACTTACGACCCCGCCGGCAACCGTCGCACCGCCAACCGTCATGGAACCGACTCCGCGCAACAGGAGGATTTTTCCGTCAACGCCCTCAACCAGACAACAACCCGCGAAAACCTGACCGCCCCGCTCGACGGTTTTTCCACTGCCGCCACGGTGACGGTGGACGGAGGGACTGCCGACAAAAACGGCAACTTCTGGCAGCGCGAGGTAACGCTTGCCAACAGCACCGCGCCCGCCGCCAGGCAGATTCCCGTCGTGGCGGGAGGCACGACCATCCAAAAACTCGCCTTCCTTGGTCCGATTACCGAAACCCTCACCTACGATGCCGACGGCAACCTCACCGGCGACTGGCGCTGGACTTACCAATACGACGCCGAAAACCGCCTCATCGCCGCCGAGACGAAATCGTGGGCCATCATTGCAAACGCCCCGCTCGCCCAGCGTCTGGAGTTCAAATACGACTACATGGGACGGCGCGTCAGCAAAATCGTCCGCGAAAAAGCCACCGCCACCGCCGCATGGACGCTGAAGAGCGAAACCCGCTTCCTTTACGATGGCTGGAATCTCGTCGCCGAAACCAACGCCAGCGGCGCCATCCTGCGCAGTTACGTGTGGGGCCTTGATCTCGCCGCCTCCCCGACTGCCACTGGTGGAGTCGGTGCCTTGCTGCAAATCACCGACCACACGGTTTCCTCCCCGCAAAGGTATTTTCCAACCTACGACGGCAACGGCAACATTGCCACCCTCGTCCGCGCCGCCGATGGCGTGTTGTCCGCCGTGTATGAATACAGTCCTTTCGGCGAACTGCTCCGCGCAACCGGCACTTTCGCGGACGCGAATCCATTCCGTTTCAGCACCAAATACACCGACACCGAAACCGGCCTCATTTACTACGGCAACCGTTTCTACGACGCCCGCAACGGCCGCTTCATCAACCGTGACCCTATAGAAGAACGCGGCGGCTTTAATCTCTACGGCTTCTGCGAAAACGACTCGGTCAACCAAATCGATTATCTTGGTTATACTGGCACTGACCCCGATGGTCCTTGTGGCCGCTGGTATGAAGACTCGCTCATCCTGCCGACGGTTAATGTCACTGCGACTCCACTTCCTCAATTCGATCTCTCGTCTTTTTTGCCAACATCCATCTACCAATCCACTGGCGGCAGTGTGGTCGCATCAGGCAAATCCTCGACTTCCTCCACGTCCTCATCCGGGTCAAAATCAAGCAACTCAAAGCAACAAATCCGCGTCCCGCTGCGCGGAGTGGGTTTCCCCAGCGGGATGCCAAGTGTCTCTTCAATTATTTCACAGCAGATGCAAAACGGATTGAGTCCGGGTTCCATGCTCGGAAACCTACTCAGACACGTTCCATTCCTTGGCGGAACGCTTGGTGCCCTCGGGGATGTCGTGTCCGGCGTTGGCAACGTTACCATTGGTATCGTTTCGTTTGGTCAATCGGAAACCTTTGGACGAGGGATTGAACAGGTTGTCTTTGGAGTAAGTGTTTTCGCTGCGGATATTGGCGCAGCAGCCTATGGATTTTCCATCGGCAAGATCACGTCCGTTGCTCTCGGAGTGGGGAATTTACTCACCGGAAATTACTTCGCGGCAAATTATCAAAACGATCCCAATCCCGAGAGTCGCGGATTCTTTAGTGGAGTCTCCAACTTCGTACGATCGGTAGTAATTCCAACCTACGGATTCAATTTGGGGGTAAATTACGGCGGTGTTCAGCAAGGGTTTGTCTCATCTGAATTTGCCCGATCGTTCAACCAATTGGATGCGGTTTCGTATCAGCACGACCGCGATCAGCGCAATCGCGATTGGGTAAGGTCTAGCAGTTCCTCTCAAGGGGAAGGTATTCCAACTGGTCCGGTAGGGGCGATTATCAATATCATCGGCGCACCGGTATTCTGGCTTACTCCATCAAGATAGGAGATACTTTATGCGTAACCTCTCAAAAACGATTTGGTTGTTTTTCATCGCGCTCTTGCTCGGCGCATGTGCAAGCGGAAACACCCGAGGCAAATATTTTGACCTCATTTTCACCGAACCTTCATCGTTACGGCAGGAAACAAAGATTATGGCGGTGGGCATCGCCGAGGCGTTCAAGGGCTATGGTTTTCAGGAAAGTTATGCGTCGGACTACACTCCAGACAGGCACGGCGAATTTGGCCGACTGATACTGAATGACTCAGGACGACATGCTGCAATTTTTTTCGACCATGTGAGAGGCAACACTGTTAAGGTATCGGTTCTCGCTGATAAATCATTACTTCATGACAATCGCTTTAGCGAACTGCTGACGATGATTCGTGCAAGCTGCGAGTCTCTAGCGACAGCAGGTAAAGCAAAGTGGAAATATGAAGAAGGTGGTGAAAGTTTTATTAAATGAGACCAAACCGAAG
>JAISAX010000660.1 GCA_031266495.1 Opitutaceae bacterium | reverse complement strand
AGGACGCGCGCGGTTTGTGTCACGTAACCCTGCATGCGGGCTGGCGTCTCGGGACCTGTGCATGCAGGCTCTCCATTTTCCCTATGTCCGACGACGACGAGCAACCCATCGACATTGATCAATGCCTTGATCGTGTCCGCATGGGCGACCAGTCCGCGGCACGGGAACTGGTGGCGGCGCTCTCCCCGATGGTCATGCGCATCGTCCGCGCCCGCCGTCCCCGCCGGATGGCCGAGGAGGACCTCGCACAGGAGGTTTACCTGAAAATGTTTACCCGCCTCGAACAGTATCAGGGCAACGTCCCCTTCACCCACTGGGTGTCACGAATTGCCGTGACCACCTGCATCGACCATCTGCGCGCCCAGCAGCGCCGCCCGGAGTTGCGCTGGGCCGATCTTTCGGAAAACGAAGCCACCGTCCTCGACGCTGTCCTCACGAGCGACACCGACCGCAACGCTCCCGATGCGCTTGCCGCGCACGAACTCGTGCACAAGTTGCTCGGGCAGCTTTCCGAAACCGACCGCCTCGTCCTGCAACTGCTCGATCTCGAACAAAAAACTCTCATCGAAATCCGGGAAATCACCGGCTGGAACATCACCCTGATCAAGGTCCGCGCCTTCCGCGCGCGGCGGAAATTGCAAAAACTCTTCGAAACTCTCAAACGAAAGGAGCGCGCATGAAAAACAACACCACACGCGACAACCGTCACACGGATCCCTGGCAACGCCTGGTGGAGGTGGCTCGCCGCGCTCCGGTCGCCCCCGTGGATCTCTTCCTGCCGCCGGGTCTGGCCACCCGGGTGGTGGCGCGCGCTTTCGCCTTGCGCGTCCCCGGCACAGGCAACGGCCTGCTCGGCTGGCTCGACGGCATGGCCTGGAAGGCGATCGGCGTTGCCTCGCTGGCGATGGCCGCCTGCGTGCTCTGGAGCGTGGCTCCGAGCGCGAGCGCCTCCGAAGAGGGGCAGCACGTCAGCGACTATCTCGATCCGGTCGGCGAGGTGCTCGCCATGGCCGAAACCACCTGATGTTTTTCTGACCATGAACCGCACGTTCAAAGCCTCCCTGGTCTGCATCGGGATCTTCGTGGCCGGTGCCGTGGCGGGCGGCATGATCACGTTCCGTTATGCGCGCGCACAGCCACCGAAGCGGCCGGGCGCCGAGGATTTTGTGCGGATGCAGCGGCGGCAGTTTGACAAGCTGGGACTGACCGAAGACCAGCAGGCGCGGATCAAGCCGATCCTGGAAAAACGCGGCGAGGAACTGCGCAAGCTGCGCCGGGACAGTTTCCGGGAGACGTCCGCCGTCTTCGAAAAAATGGAAGCGGAAGTCTCGCGGGAACTGACGCAGCAGCAGAGGGAGAAACTGGCCGCGCTCCAGCAGGCGCAGCGCGAGCGCATGCAGAAATGGGCAGCCGAGCGCGCCAACGAGCGCAAGCGGCGCGGCGAACGTTCGGAAATCGATCCGGTGCCGCCGCCGCCTCCTCCTCCCCCTCCCGGGGTACCGGGCGCGGAGGCGGAACCGCCGCCCCCGCCACCGACGGAAACCCGCTCCGGCGAGCGACCGCAATCGGACGGACGCTGACAGAGCTGCGGCCACCGCTCCGGTTGCCGGGCCGGAGTCGCAAATTGATACACCGGAGTAGCAACGGTTGTAATTGTCCTGACGAGACCCTGTTCCTGGGCGGAGCGATTGACCCCCGTGTGCCGGGGCCGCATGCTGCGGGCACACTCCCGCCCCCCCCCCCCGTCATGAATCCGTCCACCCCTGTACCTGTACACGACGGTGTTTGTCCCGTCACCCATCGTTGCTTCAGCGCCGGCCAGCCGGACGGTGTCTGGGTCATCTCGATTCTCTGTACCTTCGCCGTCGTGGCGGCCCTTCTCTTCGCCGCCGGGCGCACGCTGATGCTGACCTTCGCCGACACCACTGCGGAAACGCAGGGGCTCGCCGCCGCCACGCTCCAGATGGAATTGTTGAAAACCTGGATTCCGGTCATCGCCGCCGTCGTGCTCTACGGGCCGCTCGCCCTCTTCCTGCTGCTACGCAAGGCCGTAGCCGTTTTCTGGACACTCCTCCTGCTCGTCTTCTGTGCGGTGACCTGCGGGGTTCTCGCCGTCGGCTTCTTCCGGAGCCGTTCGCTCGATTACATCCGGATCGGGGCTCTGCTCCTGCCGGTCGTCGCCCATGCTTGGGCGATGGCCTATGTGAAAGGTCTGAAAAAGGACGCATTGCTCGGATAACGCGCAGAAAGTTCCGCACCCGGGGAATTGATTTCCGTTCTTTCAGAAAGCCTCGTTCTGCTTAAGATGCTACAGTAGTATGATTTGCAATAGAACATAAGCATCTTGCTGAAGATACTAAATTTTGCTTGCACTCGAATTCCCATCGGAGCACTGTGGTTTCATTGACCAACGATGAAGCTCTCCAAAAAAGGTGAATACGCGCTCCGCGCCCTGATCGATCTCGGCATCGCTGCCGAAGTCGAACGGGACCTCGTGCAGGTGGCCGAACTCGCCGACAAGGAGCGCATCCCGATAAAATTTCTGGAGCAGATCATGCAGGAATTGAAGGCCTCGGGTTTTGTCGTCAGCCAGCGGGGCAAGTTTGGCGGTTACCGCCTTTCGCGCCCGTCTTCGGAAATCACCGTCGGCAGCGTTGTCCGGCTGATCGATGGCCCGCTCGCGCCCATCGGCTGCGTGAGCCACACGGCCTACGAAAAGTGTAGTTGCCCGGACGAGACGCACTGTGGACTCCGCATGCTCATGCTCGATGTCCGCAATGCCATCGCCGGCATCCTCGACCGCTACTCGCTCGCCGACGTCGTAGAGGTCACCACCCGCAAGATGCGCCGCGATGACATCCCGCTCCCGTTCTCCGAAAGCCGGCAACCGCCCTCCGGCAGCCAGCGCCATCTCCAATCCGTGCCGCAAGCCGCCCGTTCCCGTCCCGTCCCGCCCGACCGGCGTCTCGCACCCGTCGAAGGCCTCCTCTCCAATCTCCTCCCGGATTACACCATCTGATCCCTCCCGTTTCCCAAGTCCCATGAGCCAAGCCACTGAAAACTCCCGGACCACCGTCGTATCCCTGCCACCCGACTGGCTTGAAATCGTCCGCGAAAAAGTCGCGAGCCTGCGTTTCGGTGTCGTGCAAATCGTCGTCCACGACGGCAAGGTCACCCAGATCGAGCGCACCGAAAAAACCCGCCTCCAGAAAGACTGAACGAACCACGGACGCCGCCTCCCTCTCTCTCTCTCCCTCCTTCTCTCCCCCCCCCCCCCGCCCGCTCTCCTCTCTCTCTATCTCTCTTCACTTCTCTCTTCACAGGCTCGCGCGCACAGCGTCCGCCGCACACATTTTTCTCACCGGTCAACCGGAAGATTGTATCCAGAAAATAACGACCATATAACCAGCGACAAAACCCGTTTTCCACCCGGTCACGGACGAATGCCGGAATTGTCACCGAACGCACATCACCATGAATCCAGTCCACAAATCACGCCTCGCCGGCGTCTCCCGCGCAACGCCCGCCAAACGCGTTGCCGTTCTCATGTTTGCCGCAATCGCCAGCCTTGCGGCGCCACTCGGGGCCAAGGCCGCGTCATCCGGCGCGCCGGACGACATTGCCGCGCTGCGCGAACAGATTCGCCAGCTCGACCAGAAAATCCGCGTCCTCGAACGCAACCAGGAACTGAAAGAGGAAAAAGCCGCCGCCGACGCCAAGGCCACCGCCGCCGCCTCGCCGAAAGTCTCGCTGGACGGCAAAGGGTTCGCCGTCACCTCGCCCGACAAGGCCTTCTCGCTCAAGGCGGGCGTCCTCCTCCAGGCCGACGCCCGCTTCTTTATCGACAGCACAGCCGGAAGAGACGAATTCCTGCTGCGCCGCGTCCGCACGCCCTTCAGTGGCACGATCTTCAAGACATTCAACTTCAACATCACGCCCGAGTTCGCCCAGGCCGACAACAGCACCTCCACGACCAACGACAAGAACACCCAGCTCGTTGACGCCTGGATCGACGCCCGCCTCACATCCGCCTTCAACCTGAAAATCGGCAAATTCCGCACGCCCGTGGCATTGGAAGGCCCCGATCCGCGCTTCTTCGTGGAAAACACCTACACCAACCAGCTCGCCACCAACCGCGACATCGGCATCGAAGCGTTTGGTTCGCTGGCCGACGGCATCATTGCCTACCGCGCCGGCATCTTCAACGGCGCTCCCAACAACGACTGGAGCGCGACCCAGAACGGCAACGAAGGCAGCTTTACCTTCGCCGGACGCCTCACGGTCACACCCTTCAGGAAGAGTGAAAACGCCCTCTCCGGCCTCGTCTTCAGTGTCGGCGGCGCCATCGGCAGCCAGGAAACGACCAACCGCATCCGCAGCAACGGCCAGCAGGACATCGTCACCGGCATAGCCACCGACGGCACCCACACCACCCTCGCACCCGCCGTCGAATTCTACACCGGACCCTTCGGAGCGCAGACCGAGTTTACCTGGGACCGCCATGAACGCCACGGCGCGGCCAGCACCGTCACCAACACCGGCTGGCGCGTCAACGCCGGCTACGTGCTGACCGGCGAAGACTCCACCGCGCGCGGCGTCAGTCCGAAAACCCCCTTCAGCATCGCCGACGGCTCCTGGGGTGCCTTTGAAGTCGTTGCCCGCCTCGCCGGCCTCGACGTGGACAACGCCCTCGCGACCGCCAACGCCAACAACGTCGAAAAAGCATTCAGTTACGGCGCAGGCATCAACTGGTATCTCAACAACAACATCCAGGCCCGCTTTGACGTTGAGAAAACCAACTTCAGCGGCACCGCGCTCGACAACGAACTCTATTTCTTCTCCCGCGTTCAGCTCAAATTCTGAGCCACTCCCCCCCCCCTCACACACACACACCGCCATCATAAAAACCATCAACCATTAATCATCAAACACCGCGTATTATGAAACTCATTACAAACATCCTCGCCACGCTGGCCCTGGTCGCCGCGCCCGTTGCGCACGCCAGGAACATCGACCTGCTCAACGTATCCTACGATCCAACACGCGAACTCTACGTCGAATACAACGCCGCCTTCATCAAATACTGGAAGGCCAAAACCGGCGACGACGTCCGCATCCGGCAATCGCACGGCGGCTCCGGCAAACAAGGCCGCTCCGTCGTCGATGGCCTCCAGGCCGACGTCGTCACCCTCGCCCTCGCCAATGACGTCAACGCCCTCTACAACAACGGCAAACTCGTGCCGCAAGACTGGCAAAAACGCCTCCCGAACAACTCCGCGCCCTACACCAGCACCATCGTTTTCCTCGTGCGCGGCGGCAATCCCCTCAACATCAAGGACTGGGACGACCTCGTAAAATCCGGCGTCTCCGTCATCACGCCCAACCCGAAAACCTCCGGCGGCGCGCAGTGGAATTACCTCGCCGCCTGGGAGTACGCCCGCCGCAAATACGGATCCGAAGACGCAGCCAGGGATTTTGTAAAAAAACTCTACAAAAACGTGCCCGTTCTCGATTCCGGCGCTCGCGGCTCCACCACCACCTTTGTCCAGCGCGGCGTCGGCGACGTTTTCCTCTCGTGGGAAAACGAGGCGTTCCTCGCTCTCAAGGAATTTGGCAAGGACAAGTTCGACATCATCATCCCCTCGCTGAGTATCCTTGCCGAACCTACCGTCACCGTTGTGGACAAGGTTGTTGACAAGAAAAAGACCCGCGAGGTCGCCACCGCCTACCTCGAGTATCTCTACTCCGACGAAGGCCAGGACATCGCGGGAAAAAACTTCTATCGTCCATCCAACCCGAAGTTTTCCGCCAAATACGCCGGCCAGTTTCCGAAAGTCGATCTCTTCACCATCGACGACAAATTCGGCGGCTGGATCGAGGCGCACAAAGTCCACTTCGCCGACGGCGGCACCTTCGACCAGATTTATCTGAAAAAATGACGTAACGCGGAAGGCATTCCTGTAGCGGCGCCGCTTGCGACGCCCGCAAACGGGACATGCCCGCGAAGGGGACATGTATCCACTCCGCCACTCCGCCACTTCGCCACTCCGCCACTCCGCCGCAGCGGGCTTCGCAAGCGAAGCCCCTACGGTCGATCCGCGCGCCATCAGTGAAAAAACAAGCCGGACGCCGCGCCGGATCGACGTGGCACGGGTTTTTCCGCCAATCGCCCGTGGACGGCGAAGCCGCCGGATCGAAGTGGCACGGGCATCTTGCCCGTGGACGTTGCCTCACCGTTCCGGTGTGGCGCGGGCGTCTCGCCCGCAAGCGTTGCCTCACCGCTCCGACGTGGCACGGGCTTTTTTGGCCAATCCCCGTGGACGGCGCGAAGCGCCGCCCGTCAGCCCAGCCACCAGCCATCAGCCACCCCGGAACACGGGCAAGATGCCCGTGCCACGCGGAGAGGCAACGTTCACGGGCGATTGGCGGAAAAAGCCCGTGCCACTCCGGAACACGGACAAGATTTGAAAAAAAACGCTCGTATGCCGCTCACCGCCACCGCCACCGCCGCCATCACCGATCCGCACGCCGCCACCGCTGCCGCCGCCGATCCGCACGCCGCCCGGCTTGCTCCGCTCCACGAACTGGCGGAGCGCTGCCCGGCGCTGACGATCGAAGTGGCCGGCACGTTTACCGATCCCGATCCTGATCCTGGTTCAGATCCCGGCCCCGCCGCAGCAGCCGCAGCAGCCGCCGGTCCCGCCGCCGCCGGCCAGGGCCGGACGATCTGGACGATCCCGCGCATCACCTTTGCCGGACCGCGGGCGCGCCACGAGGAACCCATACACATCGGCATTTTTGGCGGAATCCACGGCGACGAACCGTCCAGCGTGGACGCCATCCTCGCCTTTGCCGCGCAACTGGCGGATGATCCCGGACGGGCCGCCGGCTACAACCTCTCGCTCTATCCGGTCACCAACCCGGCCGGCCTGGCCGACAACACCCGCCACAACCGCGCCGGCGTTGACCTCAACCGGGAATTCTGGACCGGCTCCACGCAGCCGGAAGTGCGCATCCTCGAAAACGAACTCGCCCGGCGCCATTTCGGCGGACTCGTCACACTCCATGCCGACGACACCAGCGAAGGCATTTACGGCTACACGCACGGCCAGATTCTCAACGACGCCCTGCTCGAACCCGCGCTCCGGGCCGCCTCGCTCGTCCTGCCGCGCGACCGCCGCGCCCTGATCGACGGCTTTGCCGCCGCCTCCGGCAAAATTTCCCGGTGTTTTTCAGGAATTCTGGCCTCGCCACCGGACCAGCGACCGAAACCATTTGACCTGATTTTTGAAACACCCGGACTCGCTCCACGCCACCGGCAAATCGAGGCCTCCATTCTTGCCCTCGAAACCATTCTCGACGAATACCGCGTATTCCTCGCCCACGCCCAGTATCTCTGATGTCACTCTTTCGCCGCTCCTCCCGTTCTGTCCTGCCCGGCTTCGGGCTTACGCTCGGCTTCACGATTCTGTACCTGAGCCTCATCGTGCTCGTGCCGCTGTCGGCGGTTTTTGTGCGCACGTCGGGATTGTCGTGGGAGGATTTCGGCAAGGCCGTCACATCGCCCTTTGTTGTTTCGGCGTGCAAGGTCAGCTTTGGCGCCTCGTTTGCGGCGGCGCTGGTCAATGCCGTTTTCGGTCTGGTCGTGGCCTGGGTGCTCACCCGGTATCCGTTTCCGGGCAAAAAAGTGATCGATGCCCTGGTTGATCTACCCTTTGCCCTGCCAACGGCCGTGGCCGGTATCGCGCTGACGGCGATCTACTCGAAAAACGGCTGGGTGGGCCGCTGGATCGATCCGCAAGGTGAATTTTTTGTCAGGTTTTTTTCGAAGGACGGATTTTTGGGCAAATGGTTTGGCCTCGACTTCGGGGGCATCCAGATCGCCTACGCCCAAACCGGTGTATTTGTCGCGCTGACGTTTATCGGGCTGCCGTTCGTGGTGCGCACCTTGCAGCCCGTCATCGAGGAACTGGAGCCGGAACTGGAAGAGGCTTCGGCCACATTGGGCGCGAATCGCTGGCAGACTCTTCGCAGGGTGATTTTCCCGCAACTGGTGCCCGCGCTCGTCACGGGATTCGCCCTCGCCTTTGCCCGGGCGCTGGGGGAATTTGGTTCGGTGGTTTTTATCGGCGCGAATCTCCCGATGAAAACCCAGATCGTGCCGCACATCATCTACGAAAAACTCGAACAGTACGACTACGCCGGAGCCACCGCCATTGCCAGCGTCATGCTGGTCGCCTCGTTTGTCCTCCTGCTCGTGATCAACCTCCTGCAAAAATGGAGCCGCCGCCACCACGCCGTTTGAAGGGAAAGGCTGAAAGCTGAAGGCCAGAAGGCTGAAATTGGCCAACGGCCAGCCCTCCCTCCCCCCCCCCCC
>JAISAX010000585.1 GCA_031266495.1 Opitutaceae bacterium | reverse complement strand
CACCTTTTAACCTTCAGCCTTCAGGCTTTCAGACTTTTCTGCACATGCGCGCTCTCGGGATCGACTACGGCACCCGCCGCATCGGGCTCGCCTTTGGCGACGAACTCGGCATCGCCACGCCGCTGCCCGCGCTCACGCAGGCCGACCCGGCGGCGCGGCGCGAGGCGCTGGCGACCGTCATCCGGCAGCGTCGCATCACCGACCTCGTGCTCGGTTATCCGCTCAACATGAACGGCTCGGCGGGCTTCAAGGCGAAGGAGGTCGAGGCGTTTGCGGAGAGCCTGCGCGAGGCGTTTGCGTTGCCCGTTCACCTGATCGACGAGCGCCTCACCTCGCATATGGCCGAGTCCGGCCTGTCGCAGAAAAAACTTCGCGCGATTCGCAGCCAGGGGATCATCGATTCGCGGGCCGCGGCGCTGATCCTTCAGGATTTTCTCGACCAGCGGTTTCCGCCGGCGGGGTCGGCCCCCGGAGGCCCCCCCCCCCCCCCCCCCCCCGAGGGAAGGGGGCTTGCCGCTGCGGGGAAGTCCCGCCAGCCTGCGCATTTTTCCGTTTCCGGCTCCACGCTCCCATTGCCACGCTCCCTCTGCCACGCATGACTTCCGCCATGATCCTGCTTCTGCTCCGCGCCTTCGGCGAGACGCTCGCCATGGTGCTGGCATCGGGTCTCATCGGCCTGCTCGGCGGCATCCCGCTCGGCGTGGCGCTCTTTGTCACGGGGCCGGACCGGTTCTCCGCCCACCCGACGCTGCACCGGCTCCTCGGCCTGGTCATCAACGCCGGTCGCTCCATCCCGTTCCTCATCCTGCTCGTGGCTATCGTCCCGTTTACGCGCCTCGTGACCGGCACTTCCATCGGCGTGCCGGCGGCTATCGTGCCGCTGGCGGCGGGGGCGATTCCGTTCATGGCCCGGCTGGTCGAGGGCGCGCTGCGGGAAGTGCCGTCGAGCCTGATCGAGGCGGCGCAATCGCTGGGGGCCTCGTCGCGCTGCGTAATCGTGAGGGTGCTGCTGCCGGAGGCGATGCCAGGCGTGTTGCACGGCGCCACCGTCACGTTTGTCACGCTCGTCAACTACTCCGCCGTGGCCGGCGCGGTCGGCGGCGGGGGTCTCGGCGATGTCGGCTACCGCTACGGTTACCAGCGGTTCGACGGCGCTGTCATGGTCGTCGTGGTCGTTGTCCTTATCGTGCTCGTCCAGGCGATCCAGTGGCTCGGCGAACGGCTGGTCAGGGCGACCGACCGGCGTTACTAGATTTTCGATTTTCGACATCATGCACACACATCCGTCCCTCCGCTTCCTCCTCGCGTCCCTCCTCGCGTCCCTCGTCCTCCCGGCGTTGGTGCTCTTGACCGGCTGCGGTCGCAAGGCCCGCGAAAACCTCCTGCGCCTTGGCGTGATCGGCGGTCCCGAGGAACAGCTTGCGGAGATCGTCAAACGGCTCGCGAAGGAGCGCCACGGGCTCGATGTCGAGATCGTCACGTTCAGCGACTACATCATGCCCAACGCCGCGCTGGCCGACGGGTCGCTCGATGCCAACGCCTTCCAGCACCGTCCGTTTCTCGACCGGCAGATCAGCGACCGTGGCTACAAGCTCGTGGTCGCGGGCAACACCTTCGTGTATCCGATCGCCGGTTACTCGTTGCGGATAAAATCCCTCGACGCCCTGCCCGGCGGCGCGAAAGTCGCCGTGCCCAACGATCCCACCAACCTCGGCCGCGCGCTCGTCCTGCTGGAGAAGCAGGGGCTCGTCACACTGAAGCCCGGAGCCGGGATCAATGCCACTGTTCTCGATATCGTCCAAAACCCGAAAAAACTGAAAATCTTCGAACTTGAGGCCGCGCAGCTCCCGCGCACGCTGCCGGATGTGGACCTCGCCGTCATCAACACGACCTACGCCGGCCAGATCGGCCTGAGCCCGACCAGGGACGGCCTGTTTGTGGAGGACAAGGATTCCCCCTACGTGAACCTCATCGTGGTGCGGGAGGACAACAAGGACTCGCCCGCCGTGCGCACCCTCGTGCAAACCTGGCAGACGGACGAAGTGCTCGCCGCCGCCGAAAAGATCTTCCCCGGCGGCGTCGTGAAAGGCTGGTAGCCTCCGCCTGTGTCCTCCCTCCCCCCCCCCCCCCCCAAGAACCGTGAATCCGACCATGACCGAAACCCGCCACCCGCCCGCCGCCTGCGTCCGCTGCCTGCCTTCGCTCGCCGTCGCCGCGCTGCTCGGCCTCAGCTCCTGCGCGAGCACAGCCGACCGGCGGGCCTCCGTCGCCGGCGCCGTCCCCGGCCAGTGGCAGCACGCCGCCGCCTCTCCGTCTCCGGCCTCCGCTCCGCTCGACACCGTCGCCCTCGTCGCCTGGTGGACCCGCTTCAACGATCCCGTTCTCGACCGGCTCGTCTCCGAAGCGCTGAAGTCCAGCCCCGATCTCCGCACCGCGCTTTCGAAGATCGAGGAATCCCGCGCCCGGCGCGGCGTCGAGATGGCCAACCTTTTCCCGACGCTCTCCGGCAGCGTGTCAGGCCGGGAAAACTACAACCGCAACCACCACACCGGCGCCTCCACCCGCGGCGATTCTTACGCGGCCGGGCTCGACGCGAGCTGGGAGATCGATCTCTTCGGCCGGCAACGGCGGACGCTCGACGCCGCCACCGCCGACCTCGCCCGGACGGAGGAAAATTACCATGCCGCCCGCGTCTCGCTCGCCGCCGAGGTGGCCGCCGCCTACGTCTCGCTCCGCTCGGCGGAAGAGCAACTGGCCGTCGTCGGGGAAACGCTCGCAACCCGCACCGGGACCACGCAGATCGCCCGGTGGCGCGAGCAGGCCGGCACCGGCTCCGCCCTCGATACGCAACAGGCCGTCAGCACCCTCGAGCAGGCCCGCGCCGCGCTCCCCGCGCTTCGCCAGACGATTTCGCAAACCCGCAACCGGCTCGCCCTCCTTTCCGGCCTCGTCCCCGGCGCGCTCGACACGCTCCTCGCGCCGTCCCGGCCCGTGCCCGCCGTCCCGGCCGGCATCGCCATCGGCATCCCGGCCGACACGCTCCGCCAGCGCCCCGACGTGCGCGCCGCCGAGCGCGGTCTTGAGGCCGCGATCGCCCGCACCGGCGCAGCCGAACGCCAGCGTCTCCCGTCGCTCAACCTCGGCGGTTCGCTCGGTGTCGAGGCGCTGAAAGCCGGACGGCTTTTTTCCCCCGACTCCACGCTCGGCAGTATCGTCGGCAGCCTGTCCGCTCCGCTTTTCGATGCCGGCAATATCCGCCAGCAGATCAGGATCCAGGGCGCCCTGGAGGAACAGGCGCTCATCGGCTACGAATCCGCCGTGCTCACCGCGCTTTCCGAAGTGGAGGATGCGCTCGTCGCCGTGCAGCGCACCGCGGAGCGCCTCGATATTCTCGACAAGGCCACCGCCGCCGCGGCCGAAGCCGCCAGTCTCGCCGAGCTCCGGTACAAGGCCGGCACCGTCGATCTCGGCACGGTTCTCGATGCCCAGCGTACCTTGCTCGGCCTCCGGGAGCAGCAGGTCGGCACCAGGGCGGACCGGACCACGGCGCACATCCAGCTCTACAAATCCCTCGGCGGCGGCTGGGAGCGGGACCCCGAAGGTTGAAACCGCGCCACAAAACGCCAGGCCCTTTTTTTCGCATGTCCACTCCTGATCTCGCCACACTCATCCGGCATAATGGCGCCGACCAACGCTCCCGCCTCTCGCGCCTCCTCCGCCTCCTCCGTCTGTTGTTGCCGGTTGCCGTCGTGCTGCTCGCGGTCGCCGCCTGGTTCAGGTGGAGCGCCCGGGCGCGCGCCGCCAGCCAGCCGCCGCCGTTCGTCACCGAAACGCTCGCCCGCGGTGATATCCGCCTCACCGTCACCGCCACCGGCAACCTCGAACCCACCACCGAGGTCACTGTCGGCAGCGAACTTTCCGGCACGACCCTGGAAGTGTATGTGGATACCAACGACCACGTGACCAGGGGCCAGCCGCTCGCCAAACTCGACACGACCCGGCTCGCGCAGGAAACCGAAAGCAGCCGCGCCCGGCTCGCCTCGGCCCGGGCCGGCGTCGCCCAGGCGGAGGCCACGCTCGGGGAAGCGCAGGCCACGCTCGCCCGCCAGCAGGAGCTTCACCGGCTCAGCGGTGGCAAGGTGCCGTCCCGGCTCGAAATGGATACCGCCACCGCCGCCGCCGACCGCGCCCGGGCCGACCTGCTCGCCGCGCAGGCTTCCGTCAGCCAGGCCAGGGCGGAGCTCGGCATCAATGAAACCGACCTCGGCAAGGCCATCATCAAGTCGCCCATCAACGGCATCGTGCTCACCCGCGCCCTCGAACCCGGCCAGACCGTCGCCGCCAGCTTCACCGCGCCGGAGCTCTTCGTCATCGCGGAAAAACTCGAACACATGAAACTCAAGGTCGCCGTCGCCGAGGCCGACATCGGTCGCGTCGCCAACGGCCAGGCTTCGTCCTTCACCGTCGATGCCTGGCCCAACCGCTCCTGGTCGGCCAACGTGATCAAGGTTTCCTACGGCTCCGCGGTCATCGACAATGTCGTCACCTACGAGACCGAGCTCGAAGTCGCCAATGACGACCTCAGTCTCCGCCCCGGCATGACGGCCACCGCCGACATCCACGTGGCCGAAGCCAAAAACGTCTATCTCGTGCCGTCCGCCGCCTTCCGCTTCAACCCGCAGGCCACGCTCGCGGCTGGCGGCGCCTTCGCCGCGACCGCGCAGAAAAAATCCTTTGTCCAGAGCCTCATGCCCGGCCCGCCGCGCCGCCCGCCGTCCCGGCCCGCGGATACCGGCGACGCGTCGGCGTCGTCGTCGGCGACGGCGACCTCCGCCGGTCGCGTCAACGGCACCGCCCGCATCTGGGTCCTGCGCGAGGGCCGGCCCGTCCCCGTCCAGGTCAAGGTCGGCCTCACCGACGGACGCCGCACCGAAGTCAGCGGCGACGACCTCGCTGACGGCCTCCCCGTCATCCTGCGCGCCAGCGCTCCCGCCTCCTGACCCAAGCCCCCCCCCCCCGCCGCCGCCGCGGGGGCGGGCCGGCGGGGGGGGGG
>JAISAX010000293.1 GCA_031266495.1 Opitutaceae bacterium | reverse complement strand
ATATATCCGAAACACAACTACACATGTCGTGCCTTCACGCTCATCGAATTGCTCGCGGTCATTGCCATCATCGGCATTCTGGCTGCGCTGGTTTTGGGGACCGTTTCCCACGCCCGTGGCAAGGCCGGGCGGATCCGCTGCATCTCCAACCTCCGTCAGATTTACAATGCCTGCATTCTTTACTCCAACGATCACAAAGGCTACCTCCCCAACCCCAACGACAAGTCCGCGCCCAACGGTGAAAAAACCTGGTGGGACCAGACGAAAAGCTACTACTCCACCGCCACCGGCGCCGACACCGTCAAGAACAACCCCCTGCGTTGCCCCACACACCAGCGGCGTATTGTTCCCGTGGTGGGCCGCGATGTTTCTCAAAACTACGCCATGAACTCCCGCCTCGGCATTACCACCGGCAGCAACACCACGCGCCGCACACTTGCCGACCTCCCGTCCCCGTCCCGCACACTCATGGTCACCGAATGCGGATACAAGCCCGGCAACGTGGAAGCCGCGCTCGATGGCTATTACCTGAAACTTTCCGCCTCCTCGGACGGCACGACCAACGCCGCCAGTTACATTGGCGGTGTGCACAACGGAGCCAACAACATCCTTTGGTGCGACGGACATGTCAGCATCTTCAAAGACGTCCTCAAACTCACCGAAACCGGAGCCTCCGAAACATACTGGCACCCCGGCTTCTGACGAAACCTTTGAGTTCCTGGTCGGAGTTCGGCCACTATTCCTGACAGCTTCACGTTTCCAAACAAGAAACCTCAATTCAGGCCTGTCTTGTCGATTTGGCCGCTTTTTTCCTGGAGGAGTTGGTTCCGACGGGAGGCGAAAATGTTTCCGGCGTGATGCTGACCGGGAAAGTCAGATAGCCATTCTCGTCGAAAAAAGTCGCGGCAGCCGCACCGAGTCGCCGCAGAATCTCGGGAACGGGAGTGCCATGTTTCGCTTCAATTTTGCGCAACCGGGCCTTCAGCTCTTGAGACATCTTGACGTTGATCTGGGCGTCGAAAAGCGGCTCCGGAGTGTCTTTGGTATGCATGCCTGATTGAAAACAATAAAAGGAAAAACTTGCGCGAAGGATACTTTAAGTATTTTGGGTATTATTCAGTCTGAAATCTCACCCGCCCCTCATGCGCTGCTCTCCCTTGATCATTGTTTCTTTTGTCATCGCCGCCTCCGTATCCATTCCCGTCTGTGCGGAAACCTCGCCTGCCGCCACTCCCGCCACTCCCGCCGCCGCCGTGCGGGATGTTTATCCGGAACCGCTGCCAGCCTCCGGCATCGCGATCCACCCCGCGCCCGCCAAGGCCGATGCCAACACCGCCGACGTCAACAACGCCAGGCTGAATCAAGCCCCCGTCCTGTCCAACCTCGCCGGCGCCACGCTCACGATCGATTTCCCCGCCGGCGCCACCCTTCGCGGACTGGCTGTGCCGCGGGTTGGCTGGAAGGACTGGGCCGTGCCGTCCGAAATCAGCATCAAGGCCGATGGCCTCAACCTCGGACGCTTTACGCTCGCCGCGCCGCGCCACACTCCCGTCACCGGCAAACCCCGACGCCCGGACTTCCCGCCCATCGTCACCACCGACATCATCGACTTCGGCCAGCCGCGCTCCGTGCGCCAGTTGCGCGTGACCGTGGAAAAAACCGAAACCACGGGCAACCAACACGGCGTCCTCAAAGTCTGCGGTTACAAACTCGCCCCCGTCAGCATCGATCTCAACCCCGTCGGCGGCGTGCCTGCCGACAGCGAAGGCGTCGAACTCCTCCTCAACCTCAACCTCAATCCCAACCTCAACCTCGACTCCACCGCCGCATCCACCACCACCGCCGCGTCCACCACCGCCGCCGCGTCCGCGCCCCGCGACGGACTGCACCTCGCCGCACTGGTCCGCCAATTCCGTCGCACCACCTCCATGCGCGCCCCGCTCCCGCCCCTTGTTCCCGGAGAAAACCGCGTCCGTGTGCGCTGGGAGGAGTTTGTCGAAACCGAAAGCCCGGGCATCCCGCCCCTCGCGCCCATCTCCCCGCAACACTTCCACACGTTTCTCGTCGGCGCCGACTCTCCCGGTAAAAACGAAGGCGATATCACCGTCACCTCGTGGTCTTTCATCAGGACGCCCGGCCAGCGCCGCGCCGCCGCAATCCCCCTCCCCGCATGGGAGCAAATCCCGCGACGCCGGTTCGCCGCCAACTCCGAAGGCTGGCGCCCCGGCATCCCTGCGGACGGATTCGGACGCTTCGGCTGGGTGCAAAACAGCGGACTCCTCGTCGGCAGCGTCGCTCCCGGACGTTTCGGGGCCACGGCCATCGACGGCAACGGCGGCAAACAGACCGCCACCTGGAGCTTTCGTTTCGGCAAAGCCACCGTGCAAAACTGGACACGCACCACCGCCGACTGGGTTTCCGTGCGTCACCAGACCCACTACGACCTCACCGCCGAAACGCGCAACGAACTCGAAGCCAAGGCTCCTGAATTGCTCCGCGACGAACACCGCTTTCCCCCCGAAATCGTGACCGCCAGCGTGCTCGCCCCCGGCTTCCTGCTCGACTCGATGGAACGCCTCCTCGTCATCGAACCCGCTCCCGATAGAAAAACACCTCCCTCCATTCCCCCCACTCCCGCCACTCCCCCCGCCGCCTCCGCACGCCCCGTCGCCTCCGCCCCCCGCATCCTCATTTCCACTACCGCCGGTCTGCGCTGGCTCACCCCCTCCGCCGAAAAACCGCTCTCCGGCGACGCCCTCTCCGAAGGCTGGATCATCGCCACCTGGCCAGGCATCGACGGCATTCCCCTCCTCCTTGCCCTCCAGAAAAAACCTCACTCCATCAAAACCGAAGGCCCCGCGCTCGAAATCACCTTCGGCGATCCGCTCGGACGCATCGGCATATCGTATCCATCAGGATACTACGCGCACGGATCGGGGCGACCCGCCGCCACCCGTGACGACGCCACCCTCGCGCAACGCGCCCGCCAGATCGCCGCCATCCTCCGCGCCTGCCCGCTCTCGGCGACGCAGGAATTTCGCACGCCTGCCGACGCGCCGGACACCGTTGAAATCCGCGAAACCATCCGCCACCTCGAATGGACCAACGACTGGGGAGAACCCGCCCGGCGCATTGCCCCCCTCCCCCCCCTCGTCCGTTTCGCCGCCGACCAGGGATATCCGGTAAAACTCCCCGCCGCCCCCGCCACCGCCGCTGCTCCCGCCACCACTCTCGCCTCCGCCGCCGCCGCCGCTGCTGCCGTCCCTCTGACCGGCTTCGACTGGCCCACCAAGACCGGCCCTTACACCGCGGTTGAAGGCAACACCATCACCTGGCGACTTCCCGTCCCGGACTTCGGCGCCCGCCTCTACCTGCGTCCCGCCGGTCCCGACCCGCTCTCCGACCACGTTGCGAAGGCAATCCCGGCCAGCACGGCGTTCCCGCACCCCGACACCACCACGCCCCAAAGCCTCCGGATCGACAGCCTCAACATGTGGTTCCGGCGCGCCTCCGCCAGCCTCGCCCTCCCGCTCCTCGACGACACGCAACGCCAGGACTTCCTCACCGCCTGGCGACAACGCATCGACGACACCCTGCGCCCCCACGCCTGGTTCCTGCGCACCGAACCCTTCAGCCGCTCCGCCTATCCCGTCTCCTTCGGCTGGATCGAAAAAAACACCGGCACCCTTGGCGACGTCAACTCCGGCCTCGGAGCCGCCCTCTACGGCGCCTGGGCCTACGCCCGTTCCAGCGGCGACTGGCCCCTCATCGCACAAAAATGGCCCGCCCTCCGCGGCGCACTAGAATACTACCTCGTCCAGCACGACTGGAACAACATGCAGACCGGCGCCCGCGAACACAGCGGCTCCTCCGCCATCGACATGGACGGCATCGGCTACGAAGGCGCCGTCGCCTTCGCCGCCATGTCACAACAACTCGGATACGAAGACGAGGCCGCGCTCGGACGCCTCCTCATGGCCCGCCTCGCGCTCTCCGCCACCATGCGCTGGCTCGGCCCCGCGTGGACCCGCCCCGGCCTCCCGCGCGAACAATGGAAAAGCGTCGGTGTCGGCCTCAGCGAATTTGCCGGCTTCGACACCTTTGGCGCCCGCCACGGCGGCCCCGACCACGCCTCCGGCGAAATCGCCCTCACCCTCTCCTGGGTCGGCCAGTTCCCCGAACTCTACCACGCCCATCTCCAGGGCCTGGGCCGCGATTTCTGGCAATGGTTCGAACAGGATTTTGTCGAAAAAAAGATGCAGGACTGGCGCAAGGACCATCCCGGCAACCGCAACAACCACCCCGCCAACATCGCCGCCCATCTCTACCTGCGCGGACTTCTCGGCGCGCCCACCGCCGAACTCCTCGACGAACTCTCCCGGCAAGGCAAATGGGGGCACGAACCGGGCGCTCTCGTTGCGCAGGAAAACGCCGCCCTGTACGCAATGATTGCGGGCCGCGACTTTCCCGTCTCGCTCGTCTCCTGGGGACGCGCCGCCGTGAAAAAAGCCGAGTTCGACCGTGCCACCCGCCAGGCCCGCCTGGAGTTTTCGGGCGCGCAACCGGCCACCCTCACGCTCGCCCTCGCGACCCGCCCCGAGGCGATCCGTATCAACGACACACCCGCGGAATCGCCGCCACCCGACACACGCGGACAAATCCGTCTCCCCCTCCCCGCCGGCGACAGCCGCGTGGACCTGCGATTCCCCTGACCCCGCCGTCTCCTCCCTTCTCCCTCCCTCCCCCCCCCCCTTCTCCTCCGACAAACAAACAACACCCGTATCCAAAAAACCATGAACACCATCCGTTCCCGCAAGGCGCATCTGTGCCTCACCCTGCTCATTGCCACCCTGTGCGCCAGCGCGCCCGCCGCCGCCCAGGCGCTCGTCTGGACAACCGTCTTTGACGGCGAAACCGCCTCGCTCGCCAACTGGACCGCCTCCATCGCGGACCTTCCGGCGGACAAGCTCTCCGCCGACGCCGCCGATGGCATCAAGATGGGAAACTCCAGCACCAACAATCCCAACTTCACGCTCAGTTCCAACCAGACATTCTCCGCCACCAACGCGCAGGGCGAAACCCTCTCCTGGCGCATCACCCTCACCGATTTCGCCTTCGCCACCAGGATCAACCAGGCCATGGAGGGGTTTCTCATCGGATTTGGCCCATCGTTGAGATTGCAACTGACCACCACCGGCCACCTCGCCACCGACAGAGGGCGCGTCTATTTCAACCAAAACACCCTTCACAACCTCGACTACGGCCCCAACTTCCTGACCCCCGTCTCGCTCCGGATCGAATACGATGCGGCCACGCGCCGTCTCCTCATCACCCAACTCGCTGGAAACTACAGCACCGACGCCACGCCGGTGCCCGAAGACGGCCTCGTGATTTTTGACAAGGTAATGTCCGCCTCGCTCGTGATGAACGAGGTCGCCTTCCAGATGACGGGAAGCGGTAACGGCAAGGGCGGCTTCAGCTCCTCGATCAAGGGAATCAAAATCGAAACCGGCCTCGTCGCCGTCCCCGAACCCGCCGCCGCCGCACTGCTCGTTGCAGCGCTCGCTGCGTTCGCGTTCGCGTTTCGCCTGCGCAGGCCGCTGTAACCGATGTTACGCATCCGACAAGGCAGGGGCGTCGCTTGCGACGCCCGCGGCAGACCCCTGGTCTCCATCCACCGACGCAGGGGATTCGCAAGCGAAGCCCCTGCGCAAGCGAAGTTGTGCAACCAGATTTCAACTACATCCTGACTGCCTTGACAGGCAGCTCTTCCAATCCCGACCATCGCCATGACAACTCACCTGTCCCCCCGAACCATCCCTGGCATCACTGACGACCATTCCCCGAATGGCTTCACTCTCGTCGAACTGCTGGCCGTCATCACCATTATCGGCATCCTCGCCGCGATTATCATCCCCGTGACGGGCAAGGTGCGTGACAGCGCCCGCTCCGTCCGGTGCATCAGCAACGGACGCCAGATCGCGCAAGCCCTCTTGATTCAGCGCGAGGACAATCGCGGCCGCTTCCTCGACAGAGGCGACTCCGGCAACTACGACGGCTGGATAGAGCGCGTCCGCGAATCCGACCCTGGCCTCCGCGCTCGCGACCTTTTCGCCTGCCCGATGGACAACGTTGTCCGTGCCGACCCGGCGCTCGAAAAACGCAGCTACGCGCTCAATGCCTGGGCCGTCGGCTACAACATCGAGCCTGGCAGTAAATACAGAATCAAACGCTGGCACACCCCCTCCAACCCGTCCCAACTCGTCATGCTTTCCGAATACGCCGGTTCCAGCCCCAACAACACCATCCCTCCATCCGCCCCCGGCAAATGGAGCACCGGCAACATGGTCCTTTTCGGCACCTACGGCACATCGAAACTCCACCGCAGCGGCACCTCCACCATGCACGCCTTCTTCGACGGCCACGTCGAAATCATCAAGCGCACCGCCGCCATCGATGCCAGCGGCGGCACCTGGTATAACCAACATTGGACCCGCCAATGAAACCCGCTTGCGTCCGTCCCCCCCGCGCCCCGCTCTCCGCGCTCCTCCCGCTCCTCCTCGCCTGCGCCGCCACCTTGGCCCCCGCCGCCCGCGCCGACATCGTGCTCGCGCCCCTGTTCCGCGACGGCGTCGTGCTCCAGCGCGACAAACCCGTGCCCGTCTGGGGCGCCGCCGACCCCGGCGAAAAAATCACCGTGACCTTCGCAGGCAAGACCGCCTCCGCCACCGCGGACGCCGACGGCAAATGGCGCGTTGACATTGCCCCACTCCCCGCCTCCGCCGAACCGCGCATCCTCGTTGCCCGGGGCAACAACACGCTCTCCGTCACCGACGTGCTTGTTGGCGAAGTCTGGCTCGCCTCCGGCCAGTCCAACATGGAATTGCGCGTCGGCAAAACCGACATCACCCAGGCCGAGCGGGCCGCCGCCGCCAATCCCCTCATCCGCCACTACAAAACCCACCCCAAATCCTCCCCCGTCCCGCTCGCCGACACCAGGGGACGCTGGGAACACGTCACGCCCAAAACCGTCGGCACCTTCACCGCCGCAGGCTGGTATTTCGCCGTCGAACTCCACCGGGAACTCGGCGGCATCCCCGTCGGCATCATCAACAGTTCCTACGGCGGCACACGCATCGAGGCATGGATGGACCCCGCCTCCACCGACAAAACCCTCGGCCCCGCCTTTGCCGCGATCCACACCCGCTACGCCAAAATCCTCGCCGACTACCCGTCCGACAAGGAGCGATACGAAGTCGCGCGCAAAAAATGGGAAGCTGCCCGCGACGCCGCCACGGCTGCCGGCAAATCCTTCACCCAACGCCGTCCCGATCCCCCGCGCGGTGCCCCCGAATCTCCCTTCGCGCCCTCCGGCCTTTACAACGCCATGATTGCCCCGCACGTCCCCTTCGCCCTGCGTGGTTTCCTCTGGTATCAGGGCGAGAGCAACGCCACCCGCCACCACGAATATCGCGATTTCCAGTCCGCCCTCATCATCGGCTGGCGCCGCCAGTTCGCCCAAGGCGACCTGCCCTTTTATTGGGTGCAACTCGCCAACTTCCACGGTGCCGGTGTCAACAAAACCGAATACGCCTTCCTTCGCGGAGCGCAGACCGAATGCCTCGCCCTCCCCAACACCGGCCAGGCCGTCACCATTGACATCGGCGACGTCGCCAACATCCACCCGCGCAACAAGCGCGACGTTGGCCGCCGCCTCGCCCTTCTCGCCCTCAGGCGCGCCTACGGCAAAACCACCATTGTTGACAGCGGCCCTGTCTTTGCCGCCGCCGTGCGCGAAGGCCCCGCCATGCGCGTCAGCTTCAGGCCCGCCGACACGCCGGAACAAAGCCCGCTCGCCAGCCCGCGCGGTCTCGCTCCCGCCGGCTTTGAACTCGCCGGTGCCGACAAGATTTTCCATCCCGCCGACGCCAGGATCGACGGCCAGACCGTGCTCGTATCCTCCGCCAAAGTCCCCGCCCCCGTCGCTGTCCGCTACGCCTGGCGCAACGCTCCCGACGCCGGCCTCTTCAACCGCGACGGCCTCCCCGCCTGTCCCTTCCGCAGTGACAACGGGTACACCCAGTGAGGGGAGCGTGTGAAATGGCGCGCGCACTCAAGGCGAATGGCATGTCCATTGCCGACATCGCCAGACTCTCCGGCCTCTCCCAAAACGAGGTCGCTGACTTCCTCAAAAAAAACTGGGGGGGGGGGGGGGGGGGGGGGGGGGGGGGGGGGGGGGGGGGGGGGGGGGGGGGGGGGGCGGGG
>JAISAX010000509.1 GCA_031266495.1 Opitutaceae bacterium | reverse complement strand
CCCCCCCTTTTTTTTTTCGTGTTTTCAAGACGAGTGCATCGCGGGCATCCTGTTATTTTCGCATGCCAACCTTGCGCCAGCTACTCGCCACCCATGCCCCCCTGCTGCTCATCGACAGCGCCTCGTCGGTCATCCATGTGACGGTGTGGCGGCGGGCCGCCAGCGGTACGGAGCCAGTCCGCGAACGGAGAGAAGAGGAAGCAGGCTCCGGAGTGTTTCGCGCCACGGAGCGGGCGCTGGCGCGGGCGGGCATCGGCATCGGCGACGTGCGCGCCTTTGCCTTTGGCGAGGGACCCGGCTCCGTGCTCGGCATCCGCACGGCGGCGGCGGCGATCCGGACCTGGCGGGTGGTCAAACCCGCCCCGTGTTTCGCCTTTCGCGGCCTGGAGGTGGTGGCGACGGCGCTCGCCCGTCCGGAACTCGCGTTGATCGTCGATGCGCGGCGCGACAGCTGGCATGTGGCGCGGGCCGGTCAGGCACTGGCGCGGGTACCCTCGACCGGACTCGCGGCGCTGGCCGCAACGCCGGCATTGCCCGAGGGGTTTCGTCACTGGACGCCGCTCCCCGCGGGCGCCGAACGCGTGCCCTACGATCTGCCCGCTGCCCTGGACGCCACCGCAGACAAACCTTTCTTTCGCGAAACAGAGGAACCGGAAGCGTTTTTATACGACGTGCCCGCCTACGCCCTCTGGACCCCGAAAGTCCACCAGGCGCCTTGATTTTCGATTCCCGATTCCCGATTTCCGATTCCTGGTTCCCGATTGAAGGAGCTGCCGCTCCGGATGCCAAACCAACGCCAGTTCGTCCCGCAGGCGCGGGCGAGACGCCCGCGCCACGACGCTCCGCGTAACGTCATCCGTAAAATCGGCTCGGCAGCACCCGATCGAAAATCGAGAATCGGGAATCGAGAATCGAAAAACAAGAATCCCATGGCACCGACATCATCCCTACCGCTGCGTTGCTGGGCCGAGATCGATCTCGCGGCCCTCGAATGCAATCTCCATCTCATCCGAGCCTCGCTGCCGCCGCACATCCGTTACGTTGCCGTAGTCAAGGCCGACGCGTACGGGCATGGCCTGCCGCAGACGGCCGCCCGGCTCATGCACGCCGGGGCGGATCTGTTTGCCGTGGCCAGCCTCGCCGAAGCCGCCGCGTTGCGCGAGATCGGACCCGACTGGCCGGTGCTCGTGCTCGGCGCGCTCCTGCCCGCCGAAGATCGCCACGTGGCGGAGTACAACGTCGCCGTGACGGTTTCGTCGGAAGACGAAGTGGCGCGTCTCGACGCCGCCGCGCACACCGCCGGCAAGCCGGTCGCCGTCCACCTCAAGATCGACACCGGCATGGGCCGCCTCGGCGCGTGGCATGAACACGCGGAGCGCGTTTACGAAAACATCAAGGCGGCGCCCGGCCTGCGGCTGGAAGGCGTGTTCACCCACTTTTCCGCGCCCGACGAGGACGCCGCCTTCACGGCGGAGCAGAGGAGGCGTTTTCTGGCCGCGCTGGCGCGCTGCCGAGGACTCGATCCGGCCACCGTATTCGTGCATGCGGACAACAGCGCGGGACTAGAGACACTCGAAGTCGCGGGGCCATTCAACGCGGTGCGCGTGGGCCTGCTGCAATTTGGCGTATTGCCGCATCCCGGCTCGCTCCTCTCGCAGGTGCGGACGGAACCCGTATTCAGTTTTCGGACACGGATCGGGCTGGTCAAGGAACTGCCCGCCGGCACCGACATCAGTTACGGACGCACATACACGCTGAAGCGCGATTCGCGGGTAGCGATCCTGACGGGCGGTTACGGAGACGGCATCCCGCGCCACGCCAGCAACCGCGCCTGCGTGCTCGTGCGAGGCCGCCGCTGTCCGGTGCTCGGACGGGTGACGATGGACCAGACGATCATCGACGTGACCGACCTGCCCGCCGACCTGCCCGCTGGCGTGACCACAGGCGAGACCGCCGACCTGCCCGCGGGCGTGACTGCCGGCGTGACCGCCGGCGAGGAGGCGGTGCTGGTGGGACGGCAGAATGGTGCGGAGATCGCCCTTGCCGAATTCAGTCGTTGGGCCGGGACGATCCCGTGGGAAACGCTCTGTTCGGTGACCAAGCGCGTGGCCCGTATCTACCGCACGCAACTCGGGGTGTAGCGTTACGCGAAGCGCCCCTCGCCCCTCTGCCGATCAGCCCGGCGACGCTTTATTGTCGATCCGATCCGTCGCAGAGGCAGGAATGCCGCCGCGACGGATCCCGCCTGCGTAACATCAGTTATTTGCGCCGCTGCGTATTGCCGCGTTTTTGAGTTGTGAGCGGGAAGTCGTCGGTACGGAAAGGGGCGGCGGGCAGGCACGGGCATCTTGCCCGTGGACGGCACGAAGTGCCGCCCTTTCGTACTCTTTCTCTTTCTCTTTCTCCTGCTCGTCCTCCTGTCCTGCTCCAAAAGGAGACGAGAAAGAGAATGAGACCGAGGAGGAGGAGGAGGAGGAGCACGAGGGGGCGGCGCTGCGCGCCGTCCACGGGCTGGAAGCCCGTGCCACGCCGGTCCGGCGGCTTCGCCGTCGGCGGGCGGGACGCCCGCGCCACTACAATTACATTACACTACGCGCGGGGACGGCGACGGATGGCCGCCATGCACAGAAACAACATGCCCGCCATCCCGCCAAACAGGATGACGGCATGGCCCGGCTCCGGGACGGCAGCCGCGGAACTTATGCTGAGCATGCCTGTCGTCTCCGTAAAACTGATACGGAGCGCGTCGTCGTCGGTAAGAGCTGTCCAGATACCGGTGGCGTCGCGAACAAGCGACAGGACGCAGGTTCCTGTAATGGTCACGGTGATGGGCCGGGTCTGGGTGGAGAGTCCGCCGTCGAGGAGTGTCCAGGTGTTGCCGTCCGTCATGACGTCGGGGGCAAGGAGGTTGAATTCCAGGGCCAGGGTGTTTGTTGTGGTGGTGAGGGTGGTGGCGCCGGTGATGCGTCCCCAGGTGGTGGCGCTGGCGATGTCGAGCGTCACGCCGCCGTTGGCTGTGACGGTGTTGGTGGCAGTGGCGAAGGTGGCGTCGGCATCCACGTGCAGGTTGCCCGCGGCGGTGAGGGCGGAGGCGGCGGCGAGGGAGCCGCTCCGGACGCGGAGTTTCCCGAGAGCGAGGTTGCTGGCGAGGGTGGCGCTTTTGCCGTTGCCTCCGTCGTAAACGAAGGTGGAGGTCGCCGCGATGGCGCCGCCGCCGCCGGAGCCGAGGTTGTTTGCCCTGGCGTCGCCTTTGGCAACGAGGGTGACGCCGTCGCCGATGGTCACGGCAACGTTGGCGCTGTCGAACTTGAAGCCGGTGGCGATGATTTGGCCGGTGGCCGCGCCGGAGCCGTCGGTCAGCGCCCAGGTGGCGGTGCCGCTGGAGCCGGCGCGGTTGGGCGTCCAGAGGTTGGTGTTGCCGGTGAGGTCGAGGGTGTTGGCGTTGGTGTCGATGCCATAGGTGGTGTCAACGTTCGGGCCGCCGACGGAGGAGGGGAGGGCCTGGTTGGTGTCGAGGGCGAGGGTGGTGGCGAGTCTGGCGATGATGCTGTTGCCGGCGGCGGAGGCGGTTTGCTGGAAGGTGAGGTTTGTGTAGTTTTTGCCGGATACGCCGGAGCCGATGGTGCCCGTGGCGTTTCCGGATACGCGGAAGCCGATGCCGTTGAGTTTCGTGGAACTGATGAGGGAGGAGTCGCCGGTCCGGAGCAGGTAAAAGTCGATACGGGAGTCGAGCGTGCCGCCGTTGATGCGGTTTTCCGCGCCGTAAAGCCAGATGGAGCGCGTGACGTTGCCGGTGTTCGCGATGTGGCCGCCGGTATTCATGACGAGGTTGCCGTCTATCATGAAGCGGATGTCGCCGAGGTAGCCGTTGCCGGCATCGGCATGGGAGGATGTATTCGTAAAGGTGAGCGCGCCGGAGTTGATGGTGAGTCCGGCGCCGGCTCCCAGCCGGTACACGACGGAGTTGTCGGTCCCGGCCTTGACCGCGTTTTCGATGTTGAGGGCGCCGCCGTTGAGTACGACGTCGCCGTACTGGAAGCCGGATGCGTTGTTGCCGCTGTTTTCAACTTTCCCGCCAAACTGGAGAATGCCTCCGGCATTGAGGTAGATATAGCTTTTGTTCTTCCCCGGTGTGGCGGGGTTGTCGCCCATGTTGAAGATGTTGGAGGTGGTGGCGCCGGTGCCGCCGAGTTCATAGTTGCTGATGAAGATTTTGTTGGCGCCGCCAGTGCCGCCGGTTGTTCCGAGCGTGATGTCGCCGTAAACAGTGACGCCGTTGCGCCAGATGTTGATCTGGTTGAGGGCGGTGACGTTTTCGTCGAACCAGAGGTAACGCATGCCCAGGTTGGCGCTGCGCAGGGTGATGGTGCGGTCCTGCGTGACGCCGCCGAGTAAAATGCCGAAGGGGCCGGTCCAGCCGGCGTTGCCGGTCCAGAGGAGGAGCGGCTGGCCGTAGTTGATTGCCTGCGCGGGGAGCGCGGGTGTGGCGGCAAGCGCGGCGGCGAGCGCAAGGGCGGGCGCGGCGATTATCCGGATTCTGGATACGATTCTGGTTTTCATTGTGGTGGTCAGGTTGCGGGTTGGATGGTGGGTTGGATGGTGGGTTGGTGAATTGTCATGCGGGGTTCATGGGCATGGGTTCGTTTTCTTGATTCTTGATTCTTGATTTTTCCGCCTTCGGTGTCATTGAAGTGTAGATACGGCAAGGACGGCGGCGGGGGTGAGGCCGGGGTCGATGAGGAGGTGGCGTCCGTCCGCGAGGAGCACGCGGAGCGCACGCGAGGTGGCGGCCTGGGTGGGTGGTGTGGGGGGGGGAGGGGAGGGGGGGCGGCGAGCGGGTTGCGCGCGGGGTCGGCGGTGGCGGGGAGCGCGAGGAGGAGGGTGAGGAAGTGTTGCGGGCCGGCGATGGCGCGACGGGTGTGCAGGACGGTGGTGGCGGGGACGCATTGGGGGATGGTGTCCTTGCGCACGTCCCAGCCGAGGATTTCGGGTTCGGTCTGCGCGGAGATGGCGGCGGTTTCAAGGTTGTCGGTGGACAGGGGGATGATGGCGAGGTTGGGCAGGCCGGCGTCGGTGGTGATCGCCTGGCCGGTGGCCGGGTCGTGGCGGGTGGCGGGGGTGCGCAGGTGCCAGCGGGCCTGGGCGGTGTGCGGGGTTTTGTCGTTGGGGACGATGGTGTCGGCCACGACAAGGATGTCGGGCTTGAGGAAGAGGACGCGGCGGGTGTGGGTGGCGGGGCGGGTGTGGAGGTCGCCGTAGCCTTCGTTGTAAACGTCGGCGGCGTAGTCGCGGGCGGGGGTGGTTTTCCAGTGCAGGTCGAGGGGGGCGGTGGCGACGTTGGCGGCGAGGTCGCGGGGATCGCGGCGCTGGGGTTTGCCGTCAACGAGGATGGTGTTGTGGGAGTGTGTATCGATTCCGTACTCACGCCATTTGCTGCGTTCGTAGGAGCCGCCGCCGCTGTCGAAGAGGAGTTCGCGTCCGTGGGACCAGAGGAGGAGGTTGAGCTTGTCCTGGTGCTGGTGGGCGGCGCCAAGGGGGCCGGCGTCGAAGAGGGCGTAGGTGGCGTCGGGTTGCCAGCCGGTGCGCATGATGGCGTAGCCGGCGTATTCAAAGAGGTGAGACGTGGTGGCGGGGGGCGTGCCTTGGCGTCCGTCGGTGACGATCCAGCGGTAATCGGAGCGGTCGGGGAAAAAGGAGAGCGCCTGGCGGAGGGTGCCGGGGACGTGGACGGTGTCGGAGTCGTTGAGCCGGGGGAGGCGCCGGTCCGGGGCCATGAGGTGGAGGTTGAAGTCGTAGGCGCGCCGGACGCGGGCGAGGTAGCCGGGGGGGAATTCGGCGTCGAGGCCGAGGGCTTGCGCGAGGCTGAAGATGCCGGTGATGTTGTCGCGGGCGACGTTGTGGTAGCTGGTGGAGAGTTCGAACTGGGCGCCGTCGGGCAGGAATTGCGCGGCGAGTTGTTCGTATTGTGTATCGATGGCGGTACGACGCCAGGCGGGGGCGCCGGTGAATTCGGGGAAGGCGGCGGCGATGGCGTAGAGGCCGCTCATTTCCATGGTGAGCCAGTTGGATGCGGACGAGGGGTTTTGGGCGAGGTAGCGGGCGTGGTCCAGGGAGCAGTGGAGCCAGGCGAGGAGGTCGTCGTCGGTGACGGTGGGGCTGCGGAGGAAGGTGTGGAAGGCGACGGGCCATGTCCACATGGAGCGGATACCGCACTCGATGGTGCGCCAGGTGGAGCCGATGGTGTTGTCGGCGCGGAGGGCCGGGGGGGGCGGGCATTGTTCGGCGAAGGAGCGGAACTGGGCGACCCAGGCGCGGGCGTAGCGTTCGTCGGCGGTGGCGCGGTAGGCGGCGGCGAGGTCGTTCC
>JAISAX010000300.1 GCA_031266495.1 Opitutaceae bacterium | reverse complement strand
CCCCCCATGCAATAAATCAATTCCTTCACTTTCAATTACACCCCAGAAAGACGCGATATGAGACCGGCGAATTCGGTATTGATATCCGCCATCATAACCGCTGATGTCTCCGGCTTTCGTCCTCCCTCCCTCCCTCCCCCCCCCCTCTCTCTCCCTCTCTCTCCCTCTCTCTCTCTTCTCTCTCTCATTGCCATGATCCAACATATCAGACACCTCCCCCTGGCCGCCGCCGCGCTCATCGCGACCGGCCTCGCATCAAACGCCAGCGCGGCGCCCTCCTCCGGGACCGACGGCTTTTACCTGAAGGACGGCGACCGCGTCGTCTTCTACGGCGACAGCATCACCGACCAGCGCCACTACACCACATTTGCCGAAACCTTTGTCGTCACGCGCTTCCCCGCGCTGGACATCACCTTCACCCACTCCGGTTGGGGAGGCGACCGCGTCGGCGCAGGCGGCGGCGGCAAGATCGACAACCGCCTCGAACGCCTCGAATACGCCAACAACCCCGCCGACATCACCGTCATCCCCGGCTTGAACGACGGCTCCTACCGCGCCTTCGACCAGGGGATTTTCAACACCTACAAAAACGGCCTCACCTCCATCGTTGAAAAAGTGCAGAAAAAACTCCCCGGCATCCGCCTGACGCTCATCCAGCCCTCGCCCTACGACGACGTTACCCGCGCCCCCAATCCGAACATACCCGGCGGTTACAACTCTGTCCTCGTCCGTTACGGCGCCGCCGTGAAGGAACTCGCCGCCGCCAACAACCAGAACGTCGCCGACCTCAACACCTCCGTCGTCGCCATGCTCGAAAAAGCCAAGGCGACCGACGCCGGCGTCGCGGCCAAAATCATTGCCGACCGCGTCCACCCCGGCCCCTCCGGCAGCCTCATCATGGCCGCCGCCCTCCTCAAATCCTGGAACGCCCCGGCCACCATCACCGACGTCACCATCGACATCAACGGCACCACCGCGAGCATCACCAACGCCGGAAACACCCGCGTCACCGGCCTGAACGCCACCCCGACCACCCTCACCTGGACCCAGCTCGACGCCGCGCTCCCCATGCCCGTTGACACAGGCAACGCCGAAATCGCCCTCGCCGTCCGCTCCTCCAGCTTCATTGCCGACCTCAACCAGCAACCCCTGCGCATCACCGGCCTCACCGCCCCCGGCTACGACCTGCTCATTGACGGCAAACAAGCGGGCAACTTCACCCCGGCCCAGCTAGCCGAAGGCATCAACCTCGCCACCCTCGCCACGCCCATGACCGCCCAGGCCACCGAAGTCCACAAACTCACGCTCCAGCGCTCCAACCTCCACAACATCCGCTGGCGCAGCCTCCAGGTACCCTACGCCAATGCCGAAGAAACCATCCGGGCCTCCCTCTCCAACGCGATGAAAGCGCTCGACGACGCCGACCTCGCCACCGCCCGCCTGCAACGCGCCACCGCCCGTCCCGTTGCCCACCGCTATGAACTGAAAAGCCTCACTGCCGCCCAGCTCGCCGCCCAGGGAGTCCCTGCCGAACAACTCCCCGGCAACATCGATCCTCAACAAAACCTCGCCCTCAACAAAAAATGGGACTCCAGCGCGCCCAACACCTACGGCTGGAACAACGGACTCACCGACGGCTCCTGGGCGGGCAACAGCAAGAACACCTACGCCACGGACAACCAGGACACCTTCCCCAAGACCGTGACCATCGACCTCGAAACGCCGGCCATGATCGGCCACATCCTCATCGGAGTCCCCCCCTTCGGTTCCACCAAAACCGTCACGATTTCGATCAGTGCCGACGGGCAGAAGTTTGATGAAGTCGGCCGCTACGCCTTCTCGCTGCGCAAGGAAGAAAAACGCCTGTTCAACTTCGAGCCCGCCGCCGCCCGCTACGTCCGCCTCACCTATGTGGACTACCACGCCGAACGCGTGAACTTCGACAACAAGTTCGCCTTCACGACGGACGTGCAGGTGTACGCACCGGCCCGATAATCGCCGCCGGACAGCACAACCCTCCCGGTAACCACCGCCCCCCCCCGGCGGTGGTTTTTTTTTATCCGGAACGGAAGGTGGAAGGTACGCGGAAGAGGTTACGCGGGTACGATCCCACTCCCCCTCGTCGCTCTATCACCCCAGACCCCATCGCCCCCGTCGCTACCTGCCGAACCCCGCCGATTCGCGCACCATCCATTCCGGAAATAAAAACATTGACACCAAAACTTAAACTTTTCAGTCCTCCATCCACAAACCCACCCTCTCACCACCGTCCACGCACCACCGCTCGCTCACCACTCCCTCCGCCCACTGCCCTGTCCTGCCAGTTTTCCATGCATCCGCCACTCCAGTCCCGCCCACTGCCAACGCCCCCCGACGACGCTGCGCGTGCAAATCGGTTTGCGATCATGCCCGACTCAAACGAACAAACCCGCCGCCTCCCTGAAATTGACACCCCGCCGCTCCGCCGCCTCCCCCCCCCCTTGGGTCAAGTCGCCCGCATAAATGACCGCACCCGGCAAAATATCCTCCGACATCTTTGCAAAACTCTTCAGATTTTGAAAAAATCCCTGCGACCAGGTGCGAGCCGCCTTGATCTCCACTGGCAACACCTGTCGCCCCTTGACGAACAACAAATCCACCTCCCCCCCCCTGCTATCGCGGAAAAAGTACAAATCCGCGTCGGCCCCCGAGTTGTAACGCGCCTTCAACGCCTCGATGACGACCAGATTTTCAAAAAGACCGCCCAGCAACGGATCCCGTGCCACCTGCTCCGCCGACGTCAACCCCAGCAAATAAGCCACCAACCCCGGCTCCACGAAATACAACTTCGGCGCCTTGATCTGCCGCTTGTTGAAATTCCTGAAATACGGACGCAAAGGGAAAATGACATACGACGCTTCCAGCACGGAAAGCCATTCGCGGACAGTCACATGCGAGACACCGGCATCATCTCCAAGAGCGCTCAGATTGACAACCTGCCCCACCCGGCCCGCCACAAGACGCATAAACGTCTCGAACACGGACAGATCGCGCACATTGATCAACTGCCTCACATCCCTTTCCACGTAAGTATGGAAATAATCGCGATAAAGGAACAAAGGCTCCACATTCTGGCTGTAGATTTTGGGCATCAACCCCTTGTGCAAAACTACATCCCTGTCCTCGCAGACCCCGGTCTCACGCAACTCGACCAACGACAACGGCAACAGATGCAACAACCCCGTGCGCCCGGCCAGCGACTGCGACACCGCCGCCCGCAACTCCGGCTGCCGGCTTCCCGTCAACACGTAAAGCCCGTTTTCCCCTGCCCTCTCATCGACCATAACCTGCAAGTACGAAAGCAATTCCGGCACATTTTGTATCTCGTCAAAAATGACCGGGGCCGGATATTGCCGCAAAAACTCGCGCGGATCCTCCACTGCGAAAGTGCGCACATCGGGTGCTTCAAGGTTCACGTACCTGTGATCGCCAAATTGAAAGCGGGCGAGGGTGGTTTTGCCGGACTGCCGCGGCCCGGTGATCGTTACGACCGGGTACTGTGCAGCCAATTTCGCCAACGTTGCGGTGGCCTTTCGTGGAATCAATGTGCTCATGTCAAAAATTTCTCCTTGGTAACAAAGCGATTAAGCAAAACTGCACAAATTGAAAGTTCAACTTTCAATTTGTGCAAAAAGACGATTTTGCCTCCTTCCGGCATGGCATCGGCATCCCCACTCGCCACGCTTTCCCCTGATTGCACAATGACGGATATTTACTTGCTGGAGGCACTGCCTCCAGCAAGAGCTTTATATAAAGCTCTTCGCATAAGTGGCGCGGGCGTCTCGCCCGCCCCGGATCGAAGTGCCACGGGCTTCCAGCCCGTGGACGGCGCGAAGCGCCGCCTCCCTGCCCTGCCCTGCCCTACTCTGTACTATATTGTATTGTGCCTTTTGGCCCCCCCCCCCCCCCCCCCCCCACACCCCAGAGAAAACACATGAGACACCCCCAACACATAAGCACAAACAAAACAAAAAAAAATAA
>JAISAX010000148.1 GCA_031266495.1 Opitutaceae bacterium | reverse complement strand
GATTGCCGCAAACGAGGGAGGCGGTCTTGGCGCGAAGCAACTGTCGATGGAGCTCGATATCGCGCCGGCCACGACGTACCGGATTCTGAGGACTCTGGTGAAAAACAACTGGCTGCGGGAAAGCCGGCGCGGGGAGTTCCGTCTGGCGTTCGGGTTGGCGCAGGTGACGCGGTCGTATGCGCATCTGGAACACGTGCTGGGGTTGTTGCAAGGCCCGTTGCGGGAGCTTTCACACGAGACGGGCTTGTCGGCGAAGATTTCGATCCGCGAGGGGTTGCAGGCGGTGACGGCGCTGCGGGCGGAATCGCGGCGACCAAATTCGATTTCTTCTCCGGTGGGTTCGCGGATGCACCTGATGGATGCGGGATCGGTCGGCACGATCCTGCTGGCGCAACTGCCGAGGCCGGAAGTCCTGCGGGTGCTGCATTCGGCGAAAACAGCGGAAGGGGAGGGGGGGGGAGGAGGGCGGTTGTCGGAGCGGGAGGGGCAGGAGGAGCGGCGGTGGCTGAAGGAGATTGCGGCGGCCCGGCGGTCGGGTTTCGGCAGCGCCTTCGGCACGCGCAATCCGGCGATTCACGCCATGTCGGTGGCCCTGCCGTTGGCGGACGCCGAACTGGCCGCGCTCACGGTCGTCGGCTGGGCGGAGGATTTTCGGGAGGCGCAGCGTCAGCGGGAATTGTTGCGCCGGCTGAGACGTTGTGCCGATGCGATGCGCAAGCTCGCGGGCGCCGGTTGAGGCGGGCACGGTGGTCCAGCGTCAGCGGATATATCATCCGGAGGCCGCTGATTTCAATTGATAGAAATCCGGTCCTGTTGACCGGGTGGCGCGCCGGTTTCAGGCAACGATTCATGATTGCGCCACCTCCTGCCCGCCGCCGTCCGGGTCGCCAAAAAGCCGACACCGGCAACTCCATGCCGGCAATGCCGGGCGCCACCCGCATTCTCAAATGGAAGGACGGCAGGCGCGCCGTGTTCATGCTGGAATTTGACGACAGTGCGCCTACGCAACTGGAGTTTGTCATTCCTGCTCTCCGGAATCACGGTTTCCCGGGCACGTTCTACATCAATCCTGGCAACGGTCCCTATAAAAACCATCAGAGCGCCTGGGAACAGGCGGCCGGCTATCCCGGCATCGAGCTGGCCAACCATACCTACAGCCACATCGGTGCGCCCGGCCTCGCCGATTTCGAACACGAAGTCTCCCGGGCCAACGATGCCATCGACCTCCTTTATCCGCAGCGCAAGCGCCCCCGTCTCCGCTCCTGGGCGCGGCCCGGTGTGCCTGACGATCAATGGGGCATCGGCGAGGCCGAAATCCGGAGCGTGCTCGCCCGGCATCATCTCGTCGAACGTCCGCCGTTTTGCGGCCCTCCCTTTACCCTCAGGACGTCCGGGGAAATGTTCGCTCTCGTGGATGCCGCCATCGCCGAGGGAGAGATGCGCCACCTCGTGTTCCATGGCGTCGGCGGCGACTGGCACAGCACCTCGCTCAACGATTTTCTCTCCCTCCTCGACAAACTTGCCGACTGCTCCGGCGATCTCTGGCTGACCGATCCGCTCTCCTGGCACAAATACGAGGCCGAACGCACGACCGCGACGCTCGATGTTATCGCGGCGACTCCGTCCGCCCTCCGCCTTTCGCTTGCGTCCTCATGCGACCCGTATTTTTACGACCAGCCGCTCTCGCTGGCCACGCGCGTGCCCCTGTCATGGTCATGCGTCAGCATTTCCCGGGGAAAGACACGAATCGTATGCCAGGCTCGCAACGGGAAGGTGTGTTATGAGGCCGTTCCCGGCGCCGGGGAAATCCTCCTGCAACCGGCGCCTTCCCCGATCCGCTCCATGCCCCCGCACCCCTGATTCGCGAAAGGACTCCGGTCCAGTTCTATTGTTAGAAAGACATCGGGCTTACGCTTCACAAAAATCGGTATTTCATTTCTCACCACTCCCCGCTGGCTCCCCGCCACCTGGAAAAAACCTGAAACCGAATCGGCTCCTCTCTTCCCTTCTTTTATGAAACCCGACCACCGTTCCCCCCGCATTGCCCGCGTGTCGCCAGCGGCGTTTACCCTGATCGAATTGCTCACCGTCATCGCGATCATCGGCATTCTGGCCGCCATCATTATTCCCACGGTCGCCACGGTTCGCAAATCCGCCCGCTGGGCGCAGGGCTCCTCCAACATCCGCCAGGTCGCCATGGGCATGATCATGATGGCCGAGGAAAACCGGGGACGCCTCATCCGCACCACCGAACTCACTCCCAATGGTTCGAGCCGCTACTGGGACAGGCTTCTGACCCAGCACCTCAACAATGCCGACATGGACGTCTCTCCCGATCGTTCGCACAAGGTGCTCCTCGACCCGCTCATCAAGGCAGCCGAAACGAGCGGTGTGTATCACTTTGCCGCCCCCTATCTGATGATGCCCGACAGATCGGATACCATCGATGCACGGTTTGAAAGTGGAGGCTCGTGGGCAAAGGTGGCGGCGTTTCGCCATCTCCATTCATTTTCCGCTCCTGCGCAGCAGATTTATTTCACGGATGCCGTCATCCGTGAGAGCGACGGAAGGGCCGATGGCAACCTTCATGCCGGTGACTGTTCCGTGTGGTCCTTGCTCGGTTGGTCTGCCGCCGATGCGGACAGCCCCGTCAATCCTGGAGACGGGACACAGGGCAACATCCGCTGGACCGACGGCAAGGCCAGGTTCGCCTTTCTGGACGGCCACGTGAAGATACTCAAACAAGAGGAAGTCAAAAAGCGGAACCTCAGCCCGCTTCTCCAGTAGTCGCCACCCTCCCCCCCCCCCCCCCACACACACACACACCTCATTTTTATTCACGCAGCATCAACCCATAATCCCATGAAAACATCCGCCCGACTGCTCCCGCTCCCCGCCAAGACGATTGCCTCCGGCATCCTCTCCCTGACTGCCGCTCTGTTCCAGGCAGGCGGCCTTTACGCTCAAAATATCTGGAACGGTTCCGGCGTCGAGAGCGGCACGACCGGCACGGATTGGACCGCCGCCGCCAACTACACCGCCGATCCTGTATTCAATGATACGACAGATTGGGATTTTTCCAGAATCACGAATACGGATACAGATTCCGGCATAACGCTGTCGGACGGGATGGCCGGGACGGGTGACACCTATGCGGTGAAGGACATCTATTTTGCCCGCACGATCAACCCCGCCGACCCCGCCGGACAGACGACCGGCATCAAACTCGCGCTCAACGGCAACGGCACGCCAGGAGCGACGACCATCGACTTGCGCGGCAACATTTACCTGCCGGTAACGAACGGCTCAATCATTACGCTGGGCAGCGACCTGACGCTCAATCTCTCGAACCACGCCCATTCCATCCGCGCCCGCCAGAATGCCAACGTCGCATCTCCGGCCGCTCCCGTCCTGGTCATCAATGCGCTGATCACCGGCGGCGGCTCGAACGCCAAATTGTTCAACCAATACAGCGCCGCCTCGGAGCCGACGCCCGCCCTGGTGTTGACGAACGACAACAATTCGTTCATCCACGTGCTGCCCGGCGGCGGCGGCGGGCGCTACGACGCCTACGTTGGCTACACGTCGGTTTCCAGCGTGGGCGGTGGCAACAGCAGCGTGGGCCGGGCAACAACCGCGGACGAAGGCCGGCTGGTGTTCGGGAACGGCGCCAATTTCAACTACATCGGGACGACCGACCAGGCAACCGACCGCGAACTCGTTTTCGGCGGCAACACCACGCTTGGCAATGCCTCGGATGGCACGACGCTGACCTTCACCGGCGCGGTGACCACCGCCACCGGGATTCGTGCGAATGTCATCAGTGGCGCGACGATGATCATCACCAGTGACCTCGGAGGGACGACGACAGTGAGCAAACAGGGCGGCACATCCTGGTACACCGCGACCGGCGAAAGCGCCGCCAACGATGGCGGCGGCCTGCTCGTGCTCGGCGGCAACAACACCTATACCGGTGCCACCACGATCAGCGCCGGCACGGTGCGGACGGATCACGTCAACGCCCTCGGCTCCACTGACGGAGCAACCGCGGTTTCATCCGGAGCGACGCTCGACCTCAACGGCATGTCCGGCGTGGCGGAAAACGTCAGCATCACCGGAACCGGCGCCGACGGCGCCGGCGCGCTTGTAAACACGAATACAACCGCCGCCGCCCGTCTTGCAGGTGCGGTCACGCTGACCGGCAATGCCTCCGTCGGCGGCGCGGGCGACCTCACGCTGGACGGCGACATCGGCCAGTCATCGGGCGCCCGCGCCTTCACCAAGGCGGGAGCCGGGACGCTCTTCGTGAACGGAACCGCGTCCTGGACGGGAACGACGACCGTGAGCGCCGGCGCGCTGGGAGGCACGGGCACGATTGCGAGCGCCGCCACATTCGCCGCCGGCACCACGCTCAGACCCGGCACGGACGAGGCCATCGGACAGTTGACGTTCGCGAATAACCTCACGCTCGATGCGGACGCCATCTTCAGCGTGACGCTCAACCAGGCGTCGGGCGACGATTACGACCGCGTTGCCGTGGGCGGGACGACCGCGCTCAATGGCGCCTCGCTTTCGCTGTTCTTCGGCGATGACTTCGCCCCGACAGCCGAGGTCAGCCAGACGTTCGCCATCCTGACCAGCGACGGCGCCCTGAGCGGACAATTCGGGCAGGGCACGTCGATTTCCGTCACGTCCGGCATCCACACCTACGACTTTGGCATCAGCTATGCCGGCAACGTCGTGACCCTGGAATTAAACAGCATCACAGCCGTCCCCGAATCCGCCACCATTGCGCGGATCGCCGGCTTGGGCGTGCTTGCCTGCTGCCTGCTCTGGCGCCGGCTTCGCCGCGCCCGCCGGGTTCTTCGCTAAACCCGCAAAGCCGTCAACCTTCTCGACAAACCCGACCCCTTCTTTTCCGGCAACGGCTCTTCTGCCGGAGCCGGAGCGGCGGCATTCCTGCCGCTGCGACGAGGCGCAACGCGCCTCGCCCCTTCCCGTCTCCGCTTCGCTCCACTTCACCCCTTCGCCTTTCAGCCCGGCGACGCTTTACTGTCGATCCGTCGCAGAGGCAGGAATGCCGCCGCTCCGGCTTCCGCTCGCGTAACTTCCGTTTCTTAATTCTTAATTCTTAA
>JAISAX010000035.1 GCA_031266495.1 Opitutaceae bacterium | reverse complement strand
GGGAACGGGCATGGCGAGTTCTGGAAGAAAGGAAGTGCGCGTGTGTGCGTGTGTGTGTGTGTGGGGGGGGGGGGGGGGGAAGGTGGGGGGACGGGAGGCAGGCGGCAGGGCAGGGCAATGCGAATGATCAGGGACTTTTCCAGAAAGTGCTTTTGTAGTTTGTATCCATTATGTCAGCACCGGTTTTGGGAAGGAGTTTGACATGGCCATCGAAGAAGGAGGCATTGAATTTTTTGTCATGCCGGGGGTTGAGGGCATTGACAGAGAGGGAGCTTGTGCCTTGTGCATCGGCAAACATCACGGTGGCGGAAGGGCTGGTGACCGTGCGCAACGGGACGTGCGTGGCGCCTGCGCCGCTCGCGATCTGGAGATTGGCCGCGTAGCTGCGTTTGGGGGTGACGGTATCACGGTGCGCGACGGGGCATTCGCAGATAGTGTCTTTCAGGATTTCCGGCAGTTCGTCGCCGCCGAATGCCACATAAATGCGTCCGTTGCCGGCATAAGGCCAGAGGTCTTCGGCCCAGTGGAAATCGAGTCGGGGCAACATGTCTTTGTGGTCAGCGGTATAAAGCAGAGTGGCGCGCGCGAGTTCGCGGACGTTGCCGGCGCACCGGGCCGTGCGGGCTTTGTCGCGCACCGAACCGGTTACCGGAATGGTAATGGCGGCGAGAATACCGATGATGGCGACGACGGTGAGGAGTTCGATGAGCGTAAAGGCCGCGGTGGTTCGCAGGCATTTTCGGGGGCAGGCGGGTTGCATGGTGAGGTCCGGGAGAAGCATTGGGTGGAGATTGAGCAACTGCGGAAATATGACGTATCCATATTTTGACTACGCGCAGACCAGGCAGGGAGACGGGGGGGGGGGGAGGGGGGGAAGGGGGAGGCGAGGGAAAAGAGTTAGCAGTGGCGTGTCTGGCGGGAGCGGGCGTGGAGCCGGGGGAGGAGCCGGGGAATGAGCACGGCGGCGAGAATCAGGAGGCCGGCCCCGAGGGCGCAGGTGGAGGGTTCGGGAATTTGTGAGACAAAAGTGACGTCGAGCTGAGGTTTGCGCTCCGCCATGCCGGTGCCTTCGAGGCTGTAAAACGTGACGGCGGGCGCGGAGCTGCTTATGCTGGTGAGGATAAGTGTCACCGTCTTGTCCGTGTCGGTGGTGATGCCGTTGCCATAGGCATCACCGGACAATCCGGCGGCCCAATTCAGGTAGCTGGCAAGGTTGGCGGAACTGAAGGTGATGGTGGTGTTGGCCGGGGTGGAGGAGGGTGTGAATGTAACTTCACCAAGGAATGTAGTTCCCGTGGCAAGAACGCCTCCGGCGGAGGTGGTGTCGTTTTTTGGGGCGTTGTTCCAGGTGAGCGTCGTCTGGTCCCACGTGTCATTGGTATCGATGATGCCGTAAACGTTGAGCGTAACGGATTCGGTGGAGGTGTTGGGGGCGAAGGTGGCAAAGGTCAGCCTGAGTGTCGCGGCGTCGATTTTCTGGCCGGCGGGAATGAGGCCGGAGAGGTTGAACCCGAGCCAGGCTTTGCGGTTGTAATCGATTCCGCGAGCGCCGACCTGGAGGTTGTTGGTGGCAGGGTTGAAATTGGAATCCGCGGAGGAGCCGCCCTGAACGTGGGCATCCTGGTTTGCGACAAGAGTGGCGGCTTGAGCGGTGGAGACGATGGCGGGGACGGCGGCAATCAACGCGAGAGCGAGGGCCGGGAGGATTGCACGGGAGCGGGAGCGGGAGCGGAGGAGGGCGGTCATTTTCATGGGTATGTACGTGAGCGGATGGGTTTGATGGATGCGTGAACCGTTATCTTGCTGCAAAAAGGGATGGCGGTAAATGGCGGTTGCCGCCTAATAGTTGGCATTATCTGCCGTCGCCTTTTGTGAATAATCCGCCATCCACCTCATTGCTCGAACGCTTTTGCGCCCATTGGGAAAAGGTCACGGGGTTGCGTGTGTGCATTTACGATTTCGGCTACTTCTCAATGGAGAGCGACCGTCTGGCGCTGCCTTACGAGCGGCGCACGCATTGCTCGGGATATTGCGCGCTGGTGAAGCGCAATCCGGACGCGGCGGCGCGTTGCACGAAAACGGAAACGTGGCGGGCGGAGCAGTCCGCAAAAACGACGCGGGCGTTCGTGCACCGGTGTCATGCGGGCGTATCGGATTTGGTGATACCCGTCCGGATGGGCACGCGGGTGCTGGGAGCGGTGTTCATCGGGCAGGCGGGACCGGCGTCGGCGGAGGCCGGGGAGGCGTGCGCGCGAAGGACGGCGGCGATGTGGGGACTTCCGGAAGGGCGACTGCGGAAGGAAATGGCGAAGTTGCCGGCGCTGCCAACAACAACGACAACGCCAACGAGGAGGAGGAGGAGGAGCGGAAGCGGGAAGCGGGCGGCGCGGGGGTTGGCGGGATTTGAGGATTCGGCGCGGTTGATCGCGGATTACATCCGGCAGACGCTCGGCATGGCCGTGACGGAAAGCCTCGCCGATGCGCAGGTGGCACGCGACGCGCAGGGACGGATCGTGATGGGAAAGGTGCCAAATTATTTCCTGGATCGCCTGTCGGTGGGACCGGGCGTGGTGAAAGAGGCGCTGGCGTATTTGAGAAACAATTATTGGCGCGACATCGCGCTGCCGGAGGTGGCCGCGCAAGTGCGGGTGTCGGAATCGCATTTTTCCAGGTTGTTCCGGCGCGCCACCGGGATGACGTTCCGGCGTTGCCTGGTCGAGGCGCGGCTGAGCGCGGGTGCATGGCTGACGAAGAAAACGGATCTCAAGGTCAAGGAGATCGCCGATCTCCTGAATTACCGCGACACGTCGTCGTTATTGCGGGCGCTGCGTATCCACGCGGGCGTGACACCGCGCGGATTGCGGAACCGCCAGCCGATGCCGTGGTACATGAACCGGATCAACCTCATGCCACAGTGAGGCCCCGCCCCCTCACATGGCGGAGTCCGGCGCAAGTGCTCCGGCTCTCCCGCTGCTTCTTGTCGTCCTCGTCGTCGTCCCGTCTATCCACATCCCGTCCATCAGGATCGACTGCGGATATTCGGGCAGTCCCATATCATGCCGCTGTATCAGCCCGGCAACTATGTCCACGGAAATCATCCCCAGGACATCGGGCAACTGATACACCCCGGAAATACCGTCGGCAGGTGTCGGTTCGAGACAATCCAGATTCGCAAAAGCCACGTCCCCGGGGATATTGCGTCCCGACGCCCGCGCCCACTCCAGCAGGTGCAAATGAGGCGTGATCGTCAGGATGGCATCGGGCTTGTGACGATCAACCCACCGCAAGAACGCCTCCCGCCCGAGAGTCGGGGGGATATGCGGCGGAACCCGGTTCCGGACAGGCTCCAGTGACATCTCTCCCAACGCCCCCGTGCTCCACAACCGGCCAACCCGGACATCGCTCTCCCGGTCCATCGCCAGACCGATGCGCTTGTATCCACGTTCGCGCAGGCAGCTCCACGCCAGCCGCAGCGTTCCCAGATGATTGTTGCTCACGATGTGCATCTTCACCCGCTGAAGCGAAAACGTCTGCGTGACACACGCGAAGCGGCTCCAGTCCAGATCCAGCGGCGAGGCAAGCTGTATCGGAGCCACGATCAGCCCCGAGACATTGCGCGCCTTCAGAATCTGGCTGGCGCGTTGCCCGCTCATGCTTGAACGGTCATACCAGAAATGCTCCAGGCCGTATCCAAGTTGCGCCGCACGTTTTTCGACGCCTTCAAAACGCCTCCGGTAAACCGCCTTTGAGCGCCACGCGTCGGCGGTTTCAAACGCCGTGACAAAAGCAATGGAGAAACCCGTGCGTCGCGCCTTTCGTTCCCCCTTCCCTTCCGCGTCGCCACCGCCGCCGTCGTCCGCGGAGTACCCGCCGCGATAAGCCCGCAACGCGCTTAGCGCGGGGTCCGGCCGGTAACCGAGCTGCCCGGCGATGCTGGCGATCCGCTTGCGCGTCGCTTCGGGCAACTCCGGACGATTGCGCAACGCCCGCGACACCGTGGTGTGATGCACCTTCGCGATCCGGGCGATTTGTTTCAATGAAACTCTTTGTTGTATGCTCATTTACACTGGATTTAACAATAATTTATGCACAAGTGAGCATAAACTTTCTTTTGCTATGGAGAGTCAAGTCCGTTTCATATGTTTATATTTATCACATTTATCACATTCCGGCGTTCGCATCCCGTTCCGTCGTTCCCGTTTCCCGTAGCCGCAGCCCCGATGAAATTCCCGCGCACAACACTCTCCTTTCTCCGCTCCGGTTGCCAGGCGGCGGCAACGTTCGCGGCGTTGACATTGGCCGTGCGGGCGGTCGCGGATGCCTCCCCGTCCGCGACAACGCTCTGGCAACAGTATTTGCAAACCCCCGACACGCACTCCAACATTCCCGGCGTATCGTATTCTGATTATCACTACGGAGAACGCCCGATTCCCGACATCACCGGACCGGTCTTCAACGTTCGCGAACACGGCGCGGCCGGCGATGGCGAGACCAATGATTTCGCCGCCATCCGCGCCGCCCTCCAGGCCGCCGACGCCGCGGGCGGAGGCGTCGTCTGGTTCCCCAAAGGCCGCTACCGCACCGATGGCGTCCTCTTTGTTCACAGCAACAACACCGTGCTTCGCGGCGAAGACCGCGATGCCACCGAAATCATCTTCACGCGCTCCCTCGCCACCGCGCACGGGCGCAACGAACTGGACGAAAAACGCCACCGCTCGCGATGGTCCTGGCAGGGCGGACTCGTGTGGTTCGCGCCACACGGACGCGATACCTGGCGCGCCGGGAATTCCCCGCTGGCGCGCGGCGCCAGCGAAAGCTGGGCGCACGCCGAACTCGGCTTTCGCGGAAAAATCGCCGCCCCCGCCCGTCGCGGCGACCGTCGCCTCACCCTCGGGAACGCCGCCGCGCCGCCCTCCCTCAAACGCGGCGATTTTGTCCTGCTGCAAATCGCGCAACCCGCCGACCTCTCCCTCCTCAAACACCTCGCCGGCGATGGCGCGTGGGCGGACGCCTACAACTGGCATCAAAACAACCCCGCCGGTTACCCGGATGGGAAACTTCCCGGCCCTCTCCGCTGGATCGTGGAAATCGCCGACATTGCCGGCCCCGAAATCACCCTCCGCCAGCCGCTCCGTTTCGACATCCGTGACGGCTGGGACGCCCGCCTCCTGGCCCTCGGCCCCGCCATCCGCGAGAGCGGCATCGAAAACCTCACCCTGCGCTTCCTGCGCGATTACGTTTACGACGACGCCCGCCACCACAACCAGGAACCCGGCTGGAACGCCCCCTGGTTCGTCAAGGCCATCAACTGCTGGCTGCGCGACGTCACCCTGATCGACCCCGACAACGGCCCCGGCGTCGCCTCCTCCAAATGCGTCACCCTCGCCCGCTTCCTGATCACCTCCTCCCGTCCCGAACGCGAACGTCACCATCACGGCACTACCTGCCGCAGCGCGAGCAGCGACTGCCTTTTCAGCGATTTTGAAATCCGCAGCCGCCCCCTCCACGGCATCAACGTCGAACAATTCTCCTGCGGCAACGTCTGGACACGCGGCCTCATGCGTCACGGCACTTTCGATACACACCGCAACATGCCCTTCGACAACGTCCGGACGGAAATCACGATCCGCAACGACGGACGCCATGGCGGCGTCGGCGGGCCATTGATGGGCGCCCGTTTCGTCAACTGGAACATCCGCGTCACCAACAACGAACCCTACCTCATTGCCTGGGCGAACCATATGCCAGCCGGCGCGCTTGTCGGCCTGCACGGCGTCAACCCCCGATGGGACATCCGTCCCGAAAACGCCCCGACCGGCGAAATCTCCGCCACTCGCGTCGAATCGCAAGGCGCCCTCCCCTCCCCCCCCAACCTCTACGAGGCCCAACTCCGCCACCGCCTCGCCACCGCCGGCGCGGCAACAACCACCCGCATCCCATGAAACATCCCGACCGCTTCGCCTTCACCCTGATCGAACTCCTTACCGTCATCGCCATCATCGGCATTCTGGCCGCGCTGGCGATTTCCGGAGTCAGCGCCGCTCGCAAGAAAGCGCAGCAAGTCAGGTGTATCGCCAATCTCCATACCACGGGAGTCGCCATCCTCGCCTATACCGAGGAACACAAGGGCTTTTTGCCCGGCCCCACGGGACTCGCCGCCTCCGGCAAATACACCAGGACCGATACCCAGGTTTTTGGCTGGCACCTCGCCGCGTACCTCGATTGTACGCGTCCCGAAAACCTCGATGGCCAGGGACTCGTCCCCTACCTGCTCTGCCCCGCCCGCCCCGCCGATCACAGCATCCCCTCCTACATCGTCCAATGCACACTCAAGGCCGCCGACATGAGCAACAAGGCGCCCCGCCCCTTCGGTTACCAAAACAAAACCGACGAAACCGGGAAACCCGTCCCCTATACCGAACTCGACGCCATCGGCGGCCCCTCGCGCATCTGGGCGCTCATCGAGGCCGACCAGATGCTCGGCAACAAAACCAACCCGGCCACCGGCTGGAACAACACCAGCGGACTCCCCGGATCCGGCTGGTATTCAAGTCTCCCCGTCACCCCCAGCCACGGCGCGGGACGCCCCACTCTCTACTTTGACGCTCGCGTCGCCCTTACCAAAGACGTCCCTCCCCCCCTCTATTAAGAAACCGTAATGAAATAACCCGTGCAAATCTGCTTGGTCTTGAAGAGCGAGCCAGCGTCGCTGACTAGCTCATTTAACTAGGTAAACACCCACGTCAGCTCCTTGGCTCGCTCTTCAATCCCGGCGCATCTTCGCACTGTTTATTTCATTACGGTTCCTAACAATCGCCAGTTGTATCCGTATCATTGTTACACAATCGTCATACCGCCATGAAAAATCCAGCTCGCCCCCGCCAACTCGCCGCCTTGCTCGCCGCAACGCTGCTTCCCCTGACTTCTGTCGCCCAAACCACCACGCCCCGAAACGTCTTCTCCGACGACTTCACCTCCGCCAGTCGCGACGGCTGGTATTCCTCCAACAATCCGGCAACCACCGTCAACTACACGCCGGGAACCGCCGGTGACCCCGGTTCGCCCGGCGCGCTCACCCTTGTGGGCGGCGGTGCCACCGCCATGCACCTCCTCCATTATCTTGACCCCAAAACCACTCTCGCCGTTGGCGACGAAATCAAAGTCCGGTTCACCTACACCCTCAGTGCCGCCAGCACAGCCACCCAGCTCCGCTTTGGCCTCTTCGATTCCAACGATTCCGCCAAAGTCACCGGCGACGGACACAATACCGACGGCACTGCCACCTCCTCCGGTGGTGTCGCCACCGGCTTCAACAACTACACCGGTTACCGTGCCATCATCAACATGGCACAGGGCACAAGCAGCCGTCTGGACTTCGCGGACCGGGCCGCCACTTCTTCCCCTCAACACCTCCTTACCTCGAACGCCGCCTACACCGGAACCCTCGGCACGATCGACACCACTGACAGCACCAACTCGCTCCTCCTTGGCGCCGGCCAAACTTTCAGCGTCACCTTCACCCTCACCCGCGCCACCGCCAGCACGCTAAACCTCTTCCTCTCCGTCAGCGGCGTGGACAAAGACAGCAATTCCTTTGCCTATTCCATCACCGCCACCGACAGCACCGCCATCGTGACCGCCTTCGACACCTTTGCCTTTAGCCTGAATAATTCCAGTGGCGTGAATCTCGGCATGACGGGTATCACGATTACGCATACATCTTCCCCGATTCCCGAACCCGCCACGGTCGCCCTGTCTCTCGGTCTCGCAGCCGCCTTGCTTTTTGTCGCCCGCCGTCACCTTCGCAAGTGAGCAATTTCTCACGCATTCCTGCACGTCTGGCGAAACGTATCCACGAACCCGGCACACAGCGGTCTGGTAAAGGCGCGGCTGAGCGCGTGCGTGTGCGTGTGCGTGTGTGTGTGTGTGTGTGTGTGGGGGGGGGGGGGGGGGAGGGAGGGGGCCGGGTTGAAATGGTGGATTTTAACGGTTTAAAAACCGTCTGCATTGTCGCCG
>JAISAX010000914.1 GCA_031266495.1 Opitutaceae bacterium | reverse complement strand
GGGGTAGGTCGGGACTACACGCACCTTGGAAAAATCAGACGCCACTGATCAGCGGGTTACGCGGCGCACACGTCCGAAAAAAACGGCTTTCAAGGTCGAGTAGCGGAAGTCGGGTTAATTCTCACTTGGATTTCCCGCCTCCGGCGGGAAATTCGAGTATCTGGCCGTCCTGCAGGAGCTGTGTTCGCAGTTTTTCGTAGTCCACTTGCTGGATCGCCTGTGCGGCGTCGATGGCTTGCGCGGCGGCGGTGGCGGCGGATTGTCCGAGGATCATGAATACGGGTTCCATGCGCACGGATCCATAGGCCACATGCGTGGCCGACACGCATACCGGCACAAGCAGGTTGACGCATTCCTCTTCGCGCGGAGTCAGCGCGCGGTAGCTGATGCCGTAGGGATCGAGGCGTTCGAAAAAATTACCATCCATGCAGAGACGTCCGTCCGGACCGGCGTAGCGGGAAACCGGATGCGAATCCATGTGATAGGATCCCATGCCGACGGGGTCGGGGGCCGACGTCCGGCCCGCGCAGTCGTGTTCGGTGATGACGTAAGGGCCGTGGAGGCGGCGCGCTTCGCGCACGTAGAGCAGGCGCGGCCAGTGTCCGCTGTCGGGGAATTCGTCGGCGGGGAGTCCCCAGCGCCGGACTTCCTTGCGTACGGCCTGGGGCACGCGGGCGTCGTTTCCCGGAAACCGGAAAAAGCCCAGGGTGTAGTCGTGGTGGGCGCGCCAGATTTCCGCCCGGCGGGCGTAGCCGGCTTCGGGCCAGTCGTGGCTGTGGCCGATGAAATCGGTCGAGAAGAAACCGTGGTTGTTGGAGTCGGTTTTGCGGTTGGGCAGGGGAGAGAGCTTGAAGAGCGAGCGGCCGGGGAAGTGGTCGGCTTTTTCTTCGAGTTCGCGGGCGAGGAGTTCGTAGTGGGCGGCGTCGTAGTTGTCCGGCCAGGGGATGGGGAGGCGGTTTCCGGATACGTCGGTGAGGCAGACGCGAAAGTTGTATGCCTGGATGCGCCGGTCGCCGGTGCCGTCGGCGCCGGGTTGCGCGGGTTCGATGCCGGGGAGGAGGCCGCTCGCGGGTTCGCCGCGTCGCACGTAGGGGTCCACCCGGGTGGGGGCCTGGCAGCGGATGCCGTTGAGGGTTTCGTCAAAGCGCGAGTTGGGTTCGCGTCCCAGCATGTGGCGGACGCCGGCGGCGGCCATCAGGTCGCCTTCGTACGTGGCGTCGATAAACATGCGGGCGGAGAGGGTGCGGCCGCTTTCCATGCGGATGGTCGTGATCCGCGGGCCTTCCTTGCGCACTGCGGCAGGGGCGGTGGCGGTTGTTCCGCCGGATGGCGGAGTCCGGTCCAGTCGTTCCCCGAAAATGACGTCCACGCCGTGTTCGCGCAGGAATTCGTTGAACAGGTTTTCCGCCACATGCGGTTCGATGAAGAACTGCATTTTTTGCGCTTCGTAAAATGTGTCGCGGTGTTTGGGGATGTAGTCGGCGCGGGTTTCGCTGAGCCAGGCGCGGGGCGAGAGGTACCAGGCGTAGGCGCGTTGGTAATACTCGCGGGCCAGGCCGCCGATTACTTCCCGGCGGCCGATGTCGGTTGTTTGCAGGCCGCTGGTGGCCATGCCGCCGATGTGTTGGCCGGGTTCGAGCAGCACGACCGTTTTGCCCATCCGGCGGGCTTGCACGGCGGCCATGACTTCCGCACTCGTGGCGCCGTAAATCGCAATGTCCGCGTTTTCCCCGAATGGCATGATGGAAGAGTGAACAGGGAAGGGGGCTTTGGCCGGTGCCTGGATAACGGGTCACATTACGGACGGATGAAAAAATTCTGCAAAAATGATGCGCTGCGATCACAGGAGCGTGTCGCCCCGGCATGCCAGTCGATATAATGAGGCAACTACGTCCAATGATATGGAGTTCTGTCCGGGGGAGCGTCATTTGCCGGAGGGGGGGGGCGTGGGGGGGGGGGCATCCGGCCTGCGGTACGGTGCGGGACTCGCCGGACGCCAAGGCGGGAATAGGCTCGTCATGGTGGCCGGGGTTCTGTTGTGGCTGGTGGATATGAGCCAGATGGCCTTCCTGCCCGATCATTCCGACTACTCTCCCTGGCGGGCGACAAAATTTTATGTTCCGCTCGTCGTCCAGGCTGCGTCACAGAGTCTCACGTATCCGCTCGTCGCCTCGATCGTTTCGCACGGCGCGCTCGGCAAGGATGCCCTCGCGGCGTTCGCCCAGGGTCAGGGGATCATGTTCGTCATCGGGTCGCTGGGGGGGGGGTTGCTTACCACGGGGATGCTTTTTGGCCGTGATGCAGAGGGGTTCCGGATCTTCAAACGGCTTAACCGGTTGTTCGCGGTGGCGTTGCTCGTGGCGCAGGGGGGCGTCTGCCTGCCGGGGGTCGATAGTCTGGTCTTCCGCGGGATCCTCGGGTTGCCGGATCCGCTCGATCACATCGCGCGCAATGTGACGTTCTTGTGCATCCCGGTGCAGTTGCTGTTTTTCCTGCGCAACGCGCCGCTCGTCGCCCTTTACAATGCCCGCGCCAGCGCGCCGGCCAACTGGGCTACGTTGGCCCGTATCGCTCTCACGGTTTTTTTCGCGTGGCTTTTCCCTTTGTTCGGCTGGACGGGCTACGGGTTGGGGGTGCTCGCAATGACGGTCCCGGTGGGTCTCGAGTTGTTCTTGTCGCAGTATTTCGCGCGGCCTTACGTGCCGGGTATCCGTGGCGGGACTGCCGCGGCGCCTGCAATCGCGACCGCCGAGGCGCCTGCGAACGCGTCCGGGGCTGCCGCGGTGTCGAGTTTGCGCACGCAGTTCCTGTTCACGATCCCGCTGTCGTTCGGTGGGGTGTTGCTGGCGCTTTCGGGGATCATCATCGGGGCGTTCATCGCGCGGGCGGACGCGCCGACTCAGATGTTGCCCGTTCATTACATGGTGCTCGGGGTGGTGAATCCGGTGGGGTTCGCGGCGTTGCGGATGCAGGCCGTGGTGCTGGCGTTCGCTCCTCGTGACAGGTACGCGAACAATATCCTGCGGTTCGGGATCGTGGCGGGGCTGGCGCTGGCGATTTTCCCGTTGCTGGGGCAGGTGCCCGCCGTGGCGCGGTGGTATTTTGTGGGCGTGCAGAATTTGCCGGAGGTGGATGTGCCGCTGGCGGCGCGGGCCATGCTGGCGGTGGGCGTGTTGCCGGTGTTGCAGGCGATGCGCGGGCATGCCGAGGGGCTGGCGGCCTGGCGCAAGCGCCCGAATGCGATTCTGGCCGGACAGGCGGTGTACCTGGCGTCGATCGTGACGGTGTTGAGCTTGTGCCTGCACTTCGGTACGCCGGGTTATCTGATGGGGATAATGGCGTTGCTGGTGGCTATTTCAATGACGTTGGTCACGGTCCGGTTCGGCCTTCTCTGGGCCGATCTCGAGGATTCGTTCGAGCGTGTCCCGCGTCCGCGCGGCACCGAGGGGCCGAACGCCGCTCCGTGAGGGGCGTCCGGTATCTCGATGGTCATCTATGGAGAGAGTGTGTGGCATCGGTTACGTAAATTACCTGACTTGACTGGGCCTGAGATTTCCTGCCAAGGTGAGTCCGCACTTGCGTCAGACACCCGCCTCATGATCGCCATCGCCTCGCACCGTATAACAACGCCAACCGTCACCGGACGGGGCGTGCGTGCGCAGGTAAAAAGAGCGAAAACGCTCACAAAAGTGCTTGACAACGCGGTGGTTGGGGTTAACATAATAACCGCAGCCCGCAGCCCGCAGCCCGCAGCCCGCAGCCCGCAGCCCGCAGCCCGCAGCCCGCAGCCTAAAGGCTAATGGCCGTGTTGTAGAGGCTTCGCCTGGCGCGGGCGTCGCGCCCGCCCTGGAGTGCGGCAGTCTTCTGCCGCTTTCCCAAGGCATCGACGTTCCCAAATGCGACAAAAGCGGCACAGGAGTGCCGCACTCCAGGGCGGCTGACGCCGCCCGAACCATAGCGTTCTCTCTTCCGGTTTGCCCTTCCGTCCGCAACCGCAACCTTGCCCGGCACGCCGCTTGCCCTTGCGGAGCTGTCCGCAACCCTGCCCGACGCACCGTTATGCGTTGCGGACATGGCCGCAAGCTTGTCCGGCGCTCCATTTGCCTTTGCGGAGCAGTCCGCAAGCTTGCCCGGCACACGGTTTGCCCTGCCGGGGTGCCCCGAAAGCCTGCCTGACGGCCAGAACGAACCTCCGTGCCTCCCCGGAAAATCGCCCGAAATACAAAAAACACAATCCATAACCTCTCCAATATCATGAAATTGCACTCTCCTGAACCCGGATGCCTGCACAACGGGGAACTGTCCCGGTTCCTGATTCACCTCCTCCGGTCCGCAATCCACCTCCTCCGGTCCGCGATCCGGAATCTCCATTTTTCTCTCCATTTTTCTCTCCATTATCCGATGCAGTATCCGATGAAGACATCATCCATCAAAAAACCAAAGACCAACTACGCCACCGTGTTTGTCGCGGCGGCTTTCACGCTGGGAGCCGCGACGGCCCCGGGCGCCGCCGTCGGCACCGATTACCTGACCGATCCCTCGCTGATGGTGAAGGTCGGCTATGCCGACAACGCGGCCGACCCTGCCACCAACAACCTTTACGGAGCCGTCTCGTATGATTACTATATCGGAAAGTACGAGGTGACGAACGCGCAATACGTGGCGTTCCTGAACGCGGTGGTGGGCACGGGGACGGACACGTACAGTCTGTACAACAGCACCGCGGGCAGCAGCGCCCTGGGGGGCATCACGCGCAACGAAAGCACCGGTGTGTTCGGGTTGAAGTCCGCCGAGTGGGCGAACAAGCCGGTGAACTATGTGAGCTTTTGGGATGCGGCGAGGTTTGTGAACTGGCTGAGCACGGGGGACACGGAGAACGGTGTGTACACGTTTGGAGGGGTGCTGAATCCGGTGAGCAGCACCATTACCCGCAACCAGACCGCATGGGAGAACGGCGCCTTTGCGATAGCGAGCGAGGACGAGTGGTACAAGGCGGCGTACTACAATCCGACGCTCGATGGAGGTGCGGGCGGGTACACGAATTATCCGTGGGCGGGAGGTGCGGAGCCGGTTACCGACACGGATGCCGTCAACGGAGCGAACTTTAACGGGAGCTGGAAGGTGACAGATGCAGGCCTTTATATCAACGCGACTTCGTATTTCGGCACGTATGACCAGGCGGGGAATGTGTGTGAGTGGAACGACACTATCCCGTCCGGTGAGTATCGTTTGTTGCGGGGCGGCTCGTCCGGCAGCGACGCCGCCAACAAGATCTCCGCCGCCGCTGCTGGCCGTACCGCCGCCAGCCCGGGGGGGGATGACGGCATCCGCGGCTTCCGTATTGTCAGCCTGACGGCCGCGCCCGCGGCCGTGCCCGCGGCCGTGCCCGAGCCGGGCGCGTGGGCCGCCGCGACGGGAGGGGCAATGCGTGTCTTTGGAATGTGGGTACGTCGGGGGCGCCACGGCAAACGCGCCTGAGCACGCGCGGCGGGGGGGGGGGGGGGGGGGGCGACGGAGGTGCGGGGGGGCCACGCGGCTAGCGGGCGGGGCGGGGCGGCCCCGCCCCGGCCGGGGCCGGGGGGGCGGGGACAGACG
>JAISAX010000878.1 GCA_031266495.1 Opitutaceae bacterium | reverse complement strand
CCCCGCGCGGGCCGACGCCCGCCCGCGCGCGGCGGCGGCCGGGCCCCCCCCCCCCCCCCCCCCGATTGGGTGTGTTATTCGATCCTGACTGTTTTCAATCCGAGTGCTGAAGTCGCGGTGTTCAGCGTTCGTCGCGCATGGTGTCGAGGTCATCGAGCACACTGCCACCCGGCGCGCTGGTGGCATGGCCGGCCTTTTCCAGCAAAGCCGCGTACTCGGACAGAATCACCCGGCGACGGCGTTTTCCCGGCATGGCCGGGACAGGGGCGAGCACGGTGATCAATCGTCCGCGATCCGTGATCGGCGTGGGCATTCTGGCCTTGTCGGCAAGGCGGACATGCTCGCCGGTTTTGGCGTGAAGTTCCTTGAGGGTGATCGTGGCAAGCATGGTGTCACAGAGTCATGTGCCGGAAGAGGGTCAAGCGGCAGGGAGCCGGCTCGCTGCTTGATTTGCCGCGAATTGCCCGACGCTACTCTCCCGCAAGGCGCAAGGCGCAAGGCTTCGGCCAGGATACCCGGGCCGAAGTGGAAACCACTCGCATCAAGCGCATCCAGCAAGGGCCTGACCGAGGGGACCACTCCGAATTCTTTTGGGAGGATCTAAAAATTAACCGCGAAGGACCTGGAGCGGCGAAGCCGCAACCAAAGCAGAAGAGGAGCCCACGAAACACACGAAATGACACGAAAGAAAAACCATCGGATTTCTGCCTTCTTTTTCGTGTCCGTTCGTGTGTTTCGTGGGTCACTCTTTTGCTACCATTCAAAACAGGCCCGCTCCATAGGGAGATCATACGCAAAAAAACAACTCTCAACCTTGGTAGCGCGGAGTGCGCCCCTACATTGATTTTCGCGTAACATCAGTGTCATCAATATGTCGTCCAGCGCCGTGCCGTGGCGCTCTGGCTCAAGTGGACTTTATCGTGATAAATAATGAAGCCTTTGCCAGATTCGATCATCGGGATTTCTCTACGTTTCATTCTTGTTTCATCATCCAATGAAAAAAATCTCCAACATCATTCCAACATTCCCGCGCATCCTTGTTTCGGGTTTTGTCCTGACGATTCTGGCATCCTTGTCTGCTCATGCGGATACATGGACCGAAACCTTCAATGCCTATGTGGATGGCGCTGAATTTCCTCCAGCCTCGTTTCCCGCCGGGTCTCCGAACTGGACGGCATGGCAAGGTGGTTCAGGGTCCGGTGGACTTGACAGGCTGACATCGGGTTCCGCCGAATCTCCCTTTACGGCCGTTGAAGGAGGGCTGGGATTTCTCTTCAACGACACCACCACGCAGCGATCGGGGGGGATAGAAACCATTTTTAACAGCGGTTTTACGAGTTCATTTGTAGTATCTTTCGATTATAAAATCATATCCGGCGGCGATACGACTCCGCAATTGCGCCTTAAAGATACAACATCGGAAGCCACCAATCCGGGTATCTTTCTTCAACTTGGATCACTCGTTGACAATAAATATTATATCAGAAATGTGGCCAGTAGTACTATCAGCTTGGTCGAGATACAACAGGATACCTGGTATCATCTCACCCTGACGGTGGATCCCTCGATTTCCCGCTATTCGCTGACCGTGCAGGCTTATGGAGGAGAATCGGAGTCGTTTACCAATTTGGCCTTTCGCGGAAGCTCGGCTAATATCAATTCTCTTGGCTTTACGAATTCCGGAGCTGTCAGCCAGAAGGGCTCTTGGGCATTGGATAATATTTCAGTCATTCCCGAACCTTCGGCATGCGGGATGGCCATCGGGATCATTCTCCTTATATCTGCTATATTGCGTCATCTTTGGCGAAAATAGTCTCTGCAACACGGTGATCGAAAAGGTATTCGTAATCTCATGCTTTCCTGCCCAATTCTTGTGCGAAAAAATCACCGGGGCTTTACCTTGATCGAACTGCTCGCGGTTATCGCCATTATCGGCGTGCTTGCCGGGATTCTGATCCCGGTTGTTTTGCGGGTCCGTTCAAGCGCCGAACGCGCCACCTGTGTTTCCAATCTCCGCCAGACATCTGCGGCGTGCATGCTCTACACTGCGGAGAACCGCGATTATCTGCCCGACCCGGACCTCCGGGGCACGACTCCGCCGCCGCCAGCCGACTGCAAATTCTGGTGGGACCAAATCCGGCCCTACTATGCCACCGACAAGATCAAGAGCCACCAATTGCAAGCCCTGCGCTGCCCCTCTCATGCGAAGCGTTTGAAGGACGTCATCGGCAAGGATTTTGGCAACAACTACGGCATGAACTGCTCGCTCGGTCGCAACTACAGTCCCGCGCGAACGATCCGCCGCACGCTCGCCTCGCTGCCCAGTCCGTCGCGCACTCTGATGATTACGGAATGCGCTTACAACGCCACGGACCCGCTCACCAGTTTGCGTGTGGGCAACATTGTCGCCTCCGCCACGTTTCCGGTTGGCGGAACCTACATCGGCGGCGCACACGGCGGCGCGAACAATATCCTCTGGTGCGACGGCCATGTGAGCGCATTCAAGGATGTGAAACGTCTGTCAAGCAATCCCCCTCCGGGTGAGCCTGATGCGCAAACCACCTACTGGACGCCCGGCTTTAGTGCCACCGAATAAGCCCCTCCTCTCTTCTCTCTCATGAAACATCTCCTCCGCTACGTAGCCGTGATTTTTGCCTTCGCATCTTTGCTTGCGTTGTCCGCCTCCGCCGCTTCCGGGCCGCTCCCGGCCGACATGGCCACCTGGAGCGACACCACGAAAGAACAGCAGCGTGACGCCGGCAAAAAACTCCTCCGGCAGATCGCCGACGCTGTCGCCGCCGGCAAAAAAGACATCCGCGTCCCGACCGCCCACTACCGCTTCGCCGAAACCACCGGCGAACGCTACCCCACGCACATCCTCCTGCCCAAAGCCATGGAAGGCGTCACGCTCGACTTCCAGGGATCCACCCTCTGGTTCGAAACCGAAGCCTCCGGCATCGTCCTCTCCGGCGCTCGCGACACCACGCTCCGCAACGTCTATCTCGACTGGGATCCGCTGCCCTTCATTCAGGGCATCGTCACCGCCATCCAGCCCGGAGACGGCACCTTCGACGTGAAACCCGATCCCGGTTACGAACGTGCCGTGCCTGCCCTCATGAAAGACTCCTGGCGCGGACGCGGCATCGTTTTCGATCCCGCAACCCGCGAACTCAAAGCCGGCCAACTCGGTTGTGAAGTCACCTTCTCATGGTCCGCCCGCCAGCCCGACGGCTCTCATCGGCTCAAATTCCACGGCTTTAACAACGCCCCGCTTGCCGCATCCGGCATCGCGGTCGGCGACCCCTACGCCATGCTTCGCCGCATGCAACGCGCCGTGCGTATCGAAGGCGGCGTCAATTGTATCCTCGAAGACGTGACGCTCTACGCCGCCCCCTTCGTCGCCTTCGTGCACACCGCTGGCGGCGCTCCCGTTTTCCGCCGCTGCCACATCCTCCGCCGCCCCGGCACCAACCGACTCATGGCCGGCAACGCAGACGGCATCAATTGCGACAACATGACCAAAGGCCCGCTCATTGAGGACTGTCGCATGGAAACCCTCGGCGACGACTTTGTGAACGTGCACGGCCACCTCGCCCGCGTCATCTGGCAGGAAGCGCCCGACACGATCATCATCACCGTCCCCAATCGTCGCGGAAACATGGATACGCCGCGCGCCGTCGAGTTTCTCGAACGCGCCACCATGCGCTCGCTCGGCAAGCGCAAAGCCACCTGGACCTCCATCCGCTGGAAACTCGAAAGCGACCGCTGCCTCGCCGACCTGAAACACAAGTGGCATTCCGGCGCTGCTTCCGCCCTCTCCGCCGCCAGCCTCGGCAAGGTTCTCCCCGCGTCTCGCCTCAAGCTTGACTGCCCCATCGAAATCCCGGGCGACGTCATCATGCTATGCGAAGAGCTCTCCAGTCCCGGCGCCATTATCCGCAACAACGATTTCAAGGGGTCGCTCGCCCGGGGCCTTCGCCTGCAAAGCCCGCACGTTCTCGTGGAGAACAACACGTTCTCCATCATTCAAGGCAATGCCATCACGCTGCAAGGGCACGCCGCATACTGGGGTGAGGGGCCTTACGTTTACGACGCGATCATTCGCAACAACACCATTGATGACACCTCGCGTGCCGGACGCGTCAGCGGCGGCCATCGCGCCAGCATCCTTGTGCAGGAGGGCAGCGACTATGCAACGACGCGCCTCCCGCGCGATATCCGTATCGAAAAAAACACGATCACCCGTGCCGGAGGCTCCGCCATTGTCGTGCGCGGGGTGGACAATCTCGCTATCACGGGCAACACGATCAGCGGTTACGGGCAACTCCCGCCACCCGTTTCCCGCAAAGGCGAAACCGTCCTCACCGGCATTGGCGCGGCCATTGTTATAGATTCGATCAAGGGACTCACGCTGGAAGACAATGCCATCGCCAACCCCGGTCCGCACGCGCAGGGCGATCCGGTTGTGAAGATCGACGTCCGGGACTGATACATGCCGGAAACTGAAATTACGCGGAAGCCGGAGCGGCGGCATTCCTGCCGCTGCGACAAGGCGCGAAGCGCCTCGCCCCTTGCCTTGCCTCTCCGCTCCCTC
>JAISAX010000687.1 GCA_031266495.1 Opitutaceae bacterium | reverse complement strand
CAATCGCGTGAATCACATCCAGGGCCTTTTGCAGAACGGGTATCGTGTTCATTGGTACAATGCCTGCCACGAAATCCCGGATTTTACCATAACAGAGAATTTTTTATCCAATACGGAATTGATGCGCCCGTGATCCACAGAAAATGATTTCGGCAACAAGACCCGCAAAAGAAAAAAATCCTCCGTCATGAAAATCATCGACCTGAAAGTGCGCACCGTCGCCATCCCGCTCACCTGCCAGCTCCGTCACAATACCGGTGTCCATCCCGGATATTTTCTCCGTACCATTCTGGAGCTTGTCACCGACGAGGGCATCGTGGGACTCGGCGAGGTCGGTGGCGGCGACCAGCGCGGCGCTCTGCTCAAGCTGAAGCCGCGCGTCGTCGGGCTCGACCCGTTTCACCTCGAAACCATCAAGCTCAAGGTCCTGCGCTCGATCTACTATCTCTCCAACGCCCGCCTCTACGCCGCCATCGAAATGGCCTGCCTCGACATCATCGGCAAGGCGGTCAACCGCCCCCTCTGCGACCTGCTCGGCGGCCCCGTGCGCGACGCCATTCCCATGATCGCGTATCTGTTCTGGCGTTACGACCGCCCCGGCGGTGGCGACGACACCCGCGCTGAAGACCTCGCCGACTGGTGCCAGGAACTCCACGAGACGCTCGGCGTGCGCTCCATGAAGCTCAAGGCCGGCGTCATGGACTCCGGCGAGGAGGCCCGCGTGCTCGAACTGTGCCGCGAACGGCTCGGCCCCGACTTCGGCCTGCGCATCGACCCCAATGGCGTCTGGTCCGTGCCCACCGCCGTCCGCATCGGCCGCCGGCTCGAACCGCTCGGCATCGAGTATTTCGAAGACCCGGCCTGGGGCCTCAACGGCAACGCCGAAGTCCGCAAACAGATACGCGTCCCCGTGGCCACCAACATGTATCCGGCCCGCTTTGACGACCTCGCCCCGGCCGTGAAACTCGGTTCCGTGGACATCGTGCTCACCGACATCCACTACTGGGAAGGCCCGCGCGGCGTGAAGGACCTCGCCGCCATTTGCCGCGCCTTCGGCCTCGGCGTCGCCATGCATAGCGGCGCGGAGTTCGGCATCGAACTGGCCACCATGCTTCACACCGCCAGCACCATTCCCGAAATGACCTTTGCCGGCGATGCGCACTACCACTATCTCACCGACGACATCATCGAAGGCGGCCTCATGCGCTACCGTGACGGTTGCCTGCCCGTTCCCCGCGGCCCCGGCCTCGGCGTCACGCTCGACGAGGACAAAATGAAAAAATACGAACGCGAATACGAAAAACGCGGCGACTACTACGCCCGCTTCCACCAGGATCCCCGCCGCCCCGACTGGTATCCCATCGTCGGCGGAGTGTGAGCCATATGTAACATAAAACCAGATACATGCACAAATAATACCAGCATGAACTATCCCGGACTTGCGGCATTGTTGACAATCACGACTGCATGCCACGCGGCATGCGCGAATGCGCACACACCGGCCAATTTGCCAGACCCGCCAATTTCCCGATCCGTCACGTCCACAAAAGTCACGTCCACAAAAATCTCCGGCACTTATCGCGCCCTCTGGGCCGATCCTGAAATCGAGGCGCGCATCGCCTCCGGCATCGAACGCCATCGCAAAACCGATATCGTTTTGCGCGTGACCGACGCCTCCGGAAAACCCGTGCCAAGGGTGCGCGTGGAGAGTGTGCAAACCACATCGGACTTTCACTTCGGCGCCAACATTTTCATGTTCGGCGGCTACCCGACGCCCGAACTCAACGCCCGTTATGAAGCCGCGTTCCTCGGCCTTTTCAACGCGGCCACCGTTCCCTTTTACTGGCGCGGACTCGAACCCGAGCGCGGCAAACCCCGCTATGCCGTCGACAGCTCCTTCGTCGCCCGCCGTCCGCCGCCCGATGCCATCGTCGCCTTTTGCGAACGCCACGGACTGCGCATGCACGGCCACCCTCTCGTCTGGGATTTTTTCAAATGGTCCGCGCCCGACTGGCTCTCGCACGACCCGGCGCAAGCGGACGACAATGCCCGCCTCTGGGAGGCGCGTATCCGGGAAATCGCGACGCGCTACGATGGCCGCATCCGCCGCTGGGACGGGTTGAACGAGTCGCTCGGCTCGCCTGGTCCGTCGGGCCGCGTGGCGAAGGGCGAGAGTTGCGCGATGCCGGAGGGTCACGAACGCATGGCCTTCGAGTGGGCGGCGAACGCGTTCCCGCCCGGGACGCGATTCGACATCAACGAAGTCACCGCCGTCTGGTTCTCTGACGGCCGGCGAGGGCTGGACAACTACCGGGCGCAGATTGACCAACTCCTTCGCGACGGCGCGCCCATCGGCGGCATCGGTCTCCAGTTTCATAATTTTCGGGACGACAACCTTCACCGGATCGTCGCCGGCAAGCGTTTCCCGCCGCGGCAACTCTTGCATGCGCTCGACACCCTCGCCCCCTTCGGCCTGCCGCTGCATGTCAGCGAGATCACGCTGACCTCTCCCGGCAACAACGCCTCCAGCCAGGCCGCCCAGGCCGAAGTGGCGCGCAATTTTTACCGCCTCTGGTTCAGCCACCCGTCGGTGGACAGCATCACGTGGTGGAATGTCCCCGACGGTGGCGCCGCCCCCGGAGAGGACAAGGTTGCCTCGGGCTTGCTCAATCGCGACCTCACGCCCAAACCCGCCTATGACGTGCTCAAAAATCTGATACACGACGAATGGCGCACCCGCGATGCCGGCGAGACTGACGCCAGCGGCCGCCATGCCTTCCGCGGTTTTCATGGCCGCTACCGCGTCACCCTCGTCAGCAACGGCGTCACCCATACTCGCGACATTTCCCTCTCTCGCCCCGCGCCCGCCGCCCCGCCACCGGAAATTACTCTCTCCCTCTGACGCCTCATTACTCATTGCTCATACGTCATTCCCCCTCCCCCCTGCACACACGCCTCCCATGCGCATATCCATCACCGAAACCGGCGCGATCGCCTCCTCCCCGGCAATCAATACCCGAGCCATCCAGCGCGCCATCGACCGATGCGCCGACGCCGGCGGCGGCATGGTTTACTGCCCGCCGGGAATTTTTTTGACGGGAACGCTATGGCTGAAAAACAACATCACGCTCCATCTTGACGCCGGCTGCACCCTGCTTGCCTGCGCCGACCGCCGTGAATACAACGCGCCCGACTGCTTCCCTGAACAGGACGTGGTCGCCCATCAGGCCGCCAACGGCACGCACCTGCTGATCGCGTACAAATGCGACAACGTGACCCTCGCCGGCCGCGGAACCATTGACGGCAATCCCTCCGTGTTTTTCAACCAGGGCATCATCACGCGCGACCCGCAAGACCCGGAACGCGAAGGCAGCCACGAGCATTACAAGCTGCCCGGCGAACGCCCCGGACAAATGCTGTATTTTGTCGGCTCCACCAACGTGCGGCTGGAAAACGTTTCGCTGGTGAACGCCTGCTTCTGGAGCGTTTACATGCTCGACTGCGACTGCGTGAAAATTTCCGGACTGACCATCCGGAGCGACCGGAGGATTCCGAACTCCGACGGACTGCATTTCAATTGCTGCCGCAACCTCCTCGTGGACAACTGCGACATCGACACGGCCGACGACTGCATCGTATTGCGCGGGCACTACAAGGTGCTCGGGAACGCGGACGTGCCGATGGAAAACGCCATCGTTTCCAACTGCATCCTGCGCACCCGCTGCTGCGCGCTGCGGCTTGGCGTCGGCGACGGCACCCTCCGCGATTGCCTGTTTGCCAACCTCGTCATCCGCGACACGCGCACAGGGATCTCCATCTGGCCCGCTTACTCGCACCGTTATCCGCGAGGCACCGACATCGACAACATCCGCTTCGAAAACATCGTCATGGACGTCACGACGCCGGTAAACCTGACTCTGGGAGCCGGAGCCCGGGCCGCGGTCGGCAATATCGTTTTCAGGGGATTGTCCTGCCGCTCCACCAAACCCGTTTATGTCATCGGCGAAGAGGCCGTGCGTCTGTCCGGCATCGATTTCATCGACTGCGTTTTCCGATTCCTCGGCGACAAGGCCCAGTCGCTGTTCGACGCGGAATCCTGCGTCGTGGACGCCCCGTGGAAGACGGTGGCCAATCCGCCGGCCTGCGGCCTTTTTGTGCGGTACGCGAATCGCGTCCGTTTCCGCAATGTCCGCCTCGACTGGACCCGTGCGGAAGGGCGACGCTCCGAATCGCTGTGCTGCATCGATTGCGACGACGTCAGTTTCGACAACGTGGACTCCGTGGATTTTTATCGGATGGGCATCCCGTCCGCGTTTCGACTGGTACGCTCTTCCGTATCAAAACCTCAACTACCACCCGCCGCCAGGCAACGACCCGGCCTCGCACCTCCCACCTGATCCCCTCCCCCCCCCCCCGATCCCGTCCCTGGTATCGCCATCCGCCATTCGTAATTCGTCATTAGTCATTAGTCATTAGTCATTAGTCATTAGTAATTATTCATTTCCGCCATGTCCACCCACATCTCCGACATCTATCGCGCCCTCTGGGCCGATCCCGAACTCAACGCCCGCATCGATTCCGACATCGAACGGCATCGCAAAATCGACATCACGCTGCGCGTGACCGACGCCTCCGGAAAACCCGTGCCGGGGGCACGCGTGGAGTGCGTGCAGACGGCGGCGTCGTTTCACTTCGGGGCCAACATTTTCATGTTCGACGGCTACCCGACGCCGGAACTCAACGCCCGGTACGAGGACGCGTTTCTCGGCCTGTTCAACGCCGCCACGGTGCCCTTTTACTGGCGCGGCCTCGAACCCGAGCGCGGGCATCCGCGTTACACGGCGGACAGCGCGCCGGTGTCCCGCCGGCCACCGCCGGATGCGGTGGTGGCCTTTTGCGAGCGGCATGGACTGCGGATGCACGGGCATCCTCTCGTGTGGGATTTTTTCAAATGGTCCGCGCCCGACTGGCTCTCGCGTGATCCGGCGCGGGCGGAGGATAACGCCCGCCAGTGGCAGGCGCGTGTAAGAGAAATCGCGCTACACTACGCCGGACGTATCCATCGCTGGGACGGCCTCAACGAGTCGCTGTGCGCGGTCGATCCGGACGGGCGTGTTTACAAAGGCAGCCGAACCGACCGGGGAGACAGTTGCCCGATGCCGCCAAACTACGAACACCAGGCCTTTGACTGGGCGGCGTCCGCATTTCCGCCCGGCACGCGTTTCGACATCAACGAAGTCACCAGCGTCTGGTTTCCGGATGACGCGAAAGAAGCATGGCTGACCGTGGGAAAATACCGGACGCAAATCGCGCGACTCCTCCGTGAAGGCGCCCCCATCGGCGGCATCGGACTCCAGTTTCACAATTTCAAGGACGCCAATCTTCACGAAATCGCCGCCGGCAGACGTTTCGCCCCGCAACAACTCCTGCGCGTGCTCGACACGCTCGCCCCCTTCGGCCTGCCGCTGCATGTCAGCGAGATCACCATTACCGCGCCCGGCAACGACGCCGCCGGTCAAGCCGCCCAGGCCGAGGTGGCGCGCAATTTTTACCGACTCTGGTTCAGCCACCCGTCGGTGGACGGCATCACGTGGTGGAACGTCCCCGACGGAGGCGCCGCTCCCGGCGAAGACAGCGTATTTTCCGGCCTGCTCAACCGCGACCTCACGCCCAAGCCGGCCTATGATGTACTCAAAAACCTGTTACACAATGAATGGCGCACCCGCGATGCCGGGGAAACCGGAGCCGACGGTTCCCGCAGCTTCCGGGGATTTGCCGGCGATTACCGGATCACCGTCACGCATGGCGGCGGAACACACATTCACGAGTTGACGTTGTCCGCGCCACCCGCGCCGGGACGAAAGGCCGTCCGTATCCACGACATCGTGCTCTCATGCGACGGACGGCATTGAATTCGCCAGATCGGAGGTTGCAGAGGCGCGGGCTTTTACTGACAAACCCAATCGCCTGCTCCGGGAGTGGCGGCAGGGAAACCCGGAGCTTGTCCAGTCTTTGAGATGCGCCTCGAAAATCAGAAAGTTACCAGACTTGACGGGGCACGGAATTTCCATTCAACGTGGATTTCTGTTTATTCCCGTCCCGTCCCATGATCGCTGCCGCCACGCACCACACGACAACGTTTTCCGCCACCGGGCGAGGCGTGCGTGTGCAGGAGAGAAAAGCGGGAAAAGATATAAAAAAACTTGTAAAAGTGTTTGACACTGCGGTGGTTGGGATTAGTATAATTTCCGCAGCCCGCAGCCCGCAGCCCGCAGCCCGCAGCCCGCAGCCCGCAGCCCGCAGCCCGCAGCCCGCAGCCCGCAGCCCGCAGCCCGCAGCCCGCAGCCCGCAGCCAAAGGCTAATGGCCGTGGCGTAGCCCGTC
>JAISAX010000836.1 GCA_031266495.1 Opitutaceae bacterium | reverse complement strand
ACAAGAAATGCGCAAATATTCGCAATATATGGTATTAAAATGACAATTTCTGCGCTTTTTTGAGCAATTTAAATGTGGAAATTCCGCTTAACTTAGCGCTTATAGGCTTCCAGCCCGTGCCACTTCAAGGCAGTCCGCGTAACATCAGTTATTAACATCTGGCGTCGTGCCTCCCGTCGTCCCTCTCGTCGTGCCTCCTGTCGCGCCCCCTGTCGCCCTCCGTCGCGCGTCCTGTCGCGTCCTGTTACACCATTTATCCCGCAACTTGATCCTGTGTACTTTCGCGTCCTGGTCCGGCCTGTTCACGTCTGACGGTTTCGCGTGCTAACCCACCTGCGATTTCGCAAGTTGCGACGGACGGCTCAACATTGGCGTCCGGCTGCCGGGCGGGCGGTTTCCGGCAAAAACTGGAGCCGCACCGGAAGCCATGTTTTTATCCGGCTCTCACGTTTCCAACACCACATTCCCAACACCACGTTTCCAACGCCACGTTTCCAACGCCACGTTTCCACCGCCAACTCCGCAACCGCCCTGTATTCCGTCATGAACACTAACACTACAATAACATCAAAACCCGCAACCCCGAACAAAACGCAGTCGCAAGACGCCAGTCGCCTTTCGCCGTCCAGCGCCGTCCATCGCCCTCCAGCGTTCCGTCAACGCATCGCGCTGCTGTGCCCGGCCCTCTTTGCGGCCACCACGGCCCTTGCAACCGTCCTCCCTGCGGACGCCTGGTATGCCGACACCTTTACGATAAGCACAGGCACAACCCATGCACCAGGCAGCGCGCTCGCGAAGAATTCGACTCCGCAGATCAATACAACCGGCACGGACGTCGGCTGGTCGGGATTCAATCCACAACTGATGTTATACAATACCGCCGCCAATGGCGTCCGCAACACGGACGCCGCCACAGGAGTCATCTCCATGACACGCAGCGACACGAATGTCCTATCCGCGCTTCTCCCGGTACAAGCCTCCTTCACCGCGCAAAGCGACACCTTTTCTGTCGGCATCGACCTCATCCCCGCCCCATCGGACAGCAACAACACCAACGCCCAGCAATGGGGACTTGTTTTCACACAAGGCAGCGGACAGAATTTCTTCAACGCAACCGGGAATGTGCGCATCGGCATAGGAAGAACGGCCAATGGCGGCGATTATATCATCCGGGCTGCGGTACACAACACCACTTCGGGCACGACCAACACCACCTGGGCAATCCCCGCCACCGCCTCCTTCAGCGCGACCGACTGGAACAGCCTGCGCGTTGACTATACACCGGCAACGTACTCCTTCTCCATTTATCTGAACAACACCTTTGTTGCCACCTGGGCATCGTCCGCCACAACGGTTTCACTCTCGTATCTGGGGTTTGAAGCCGGCAACAGCAGTTCCGTGAATGTCACCGGTTATTTTGACAATTTTTATGTGGCGCCCTTTCACACAAGCAACATTCCGGAGTCCTCGACCCTGGCACTGGCCGGAGGCATTTGCGTGCTCGGGTTTATTCTTTTCCTGCGAATCCGTCGCCGATTTTTTCCCGGAAACACTCATTGATCCGCTGACCTGCCGATCCGCCGATCCTGTTGAAACTTTTTTTTTCTTGTCATGAAACATCCCGTCAGCCGCGCCAGGCGCGGCGCTGCCTTCACCCTTGTCGAGCTGCTTGCCGTTATTGCCATCACAGGGATTCTGGCCGCTATCATCATACCCGTCACCGGACGGGTGCGGGAGGCGGCCCGGATATCCCGCTGCGGCTCCAATGTGCGCCAGTCGGCGCTGGCAATGTTGTTATATGCCGGGGAAAACAACGGATGCCTCCCCCCCGCGATCACACAAGTCAACGGCGGCGACAAATACTGCTTTGCCGGATTACTGGTGGAGCGGGGTTATATAGCCAGGCAAAGCCAGGTCTTTACCTGTCCCGGCGATCCCTCCATTGCCCGCATCCGGGACGCCGGTTACACGCCGCGTTCCTACGCCCTGCTCTCGCCCCTGCAAGGCATGACCAGGGGAAATTATCCTACGGTAAACCATGTCCCGGTATCGCTGACCGTGTTGTCCGCCGCGCACCCGCTCTCGCGGACGGGAATGGTTTCCGAATGGATTCAACCCGACACCACCGACATGAATATGATAACAGTCGAAGGTCCGTGGGGATCCATCTACGGGAACAACCTGATTGCCAACTCTGCCGATGCCAGGGGATCGACCGGTCATCGGGAAGGCTGTCGCAACGTGGCGTTTTGTGACGGGCATGTGAAGTTCATGTCTCCGCCGGAAATGCTTGTGAACAATAATGAAATCTGGAAAAAACCCGATCAACGATAAAACAAGGCATATGGGAGGTTCTGAAAATTCATTTTTGAACAGAAGGAAACAAAGGAAACGAAGATAAAAACGAAGAAGACTCTGAACAAAAAATTATTTATCCTGAAAAAATCAAACAGAAATGAACGGCCCGCGTCCCTGATTGCTCTTCGTTCTCTTCGTTGCCTTCTGTTCAATTTTCAGAAGTTCCCATATGCCCATTATGCACCCGCACCCGAAACCGGTTTTCCCGGGAGTTTTTCTGTATTTGTATCTGTGTTTGCTTGCGAGCGCGCTCGCGACCCTGCCATGCCCCGGCGCTCCCCGGGACACCGGGAGTGACCGGTTTTTGCATGTTTCCCTGGAAACAGGGAATCCCGTCCACGTGCTCAAGGCCGGCGAAGAGAACAAATCCGGATTGAAAGTGAAAAATACGGTTTCCGGAAAAGAGGGAAAAACAAAAATTTTTGTCGAATACCATATAAGCGATTCCGGACAAAACATCATCAAGACGGAGAAACTGGCGCTGGATCTTGCCAGCCAGGAGGAAACCTTTATCAAATTCCCGCCGCCGCCCGCATTCGGCGTTTATTACGTTGATACAACGATCGGGACGCCCGCCATGGACGAGGAACCCGTGAAAAAGCGCTTCAGTTATGCCTACATGAAACCCTCCGGCCCGACTCCCGGCCCGGCGACCGGATTTTTATTCAGAGTTTGCAGCCACCCGCAGCGCCACTCCAGAGAACATCAAGAACGGGAGGCGCTCGCGGCGGCCCTGTGTGGCATCAAGATCATCCGTGAAGACATCGACTGGGGACGCATACAACGGACAGGACCGGAAACATGGAACTTTTCCTCATTCGACAATGTAGTGGAGACATTCGGAGCATACGGCCTGGAAATCCAGGCCATCTACAGCTATGTGCCAGCATGGGCGGTTGCCAGGGACTGGAAACCTCACCGACCCGACCGCCAGGGCCGGGGACGTCCGGACTATGAACACTGGCGCCGCTTTATCCGCGCATTCGCCGACCGCTATAAGGACAAACTCCGGTATGTCGAAGTCTGGAACGAGCCCGACCTCACAGGCTTTGCCAACTTCAGCGCGGAAGAATATATCGAACTGCTGAAAGTCGCCTGGACAGAAACCCGGGCGGCGAACCCCGCGCTGAAAGTACTGACGGGAGGATTTGCCGGAATGCCGGAAGCCCTCTCCGCCCACGCCAGTATAAAACCCGACGTCCTGCCCAAAACCCTGCGCGACGGAAAAAACCACTATGATGTTATTGCCTTCCACGGACACGGCTCCTTTGCCAACTATCAAAGACAAGTCGAGAGCCTGCTCGCGCTGAAAGAAAAACTCGCGCTCCCCCAACCCTGGTATGCCAACGAAACCGCCGAAACCTCCCTCCGCATCGGAGAACTCGCCCAGGCCATCATCCTCTATAAAAAGTTTCTCTACAGTTGGGCCAAAGGCTCCATAGGCTACAACTGGTATGACCTGCGCGACGACGGCTTCTCGGCCACGGACGTCGAACATCATTTCGGCCTCCTTACCCGCGATTTTTATCCCAAGGCGGCCTACCCCGTATATAACATGCTGGGCAATTACTACAAGGACGGGCACTTTGTCGAACAACCCGACCTGGGGAAAGACTTGCACGGCTACCTCTACAAAGCCCGGAACGGAGACTACCTTCTGGCCAACTGGAACGAAGCCCCCTCCGGGCAAGACCGGCTGCTGATGCTGGGCGGGATAACCGGCGCGGCCTCCCGCGTGGACATTTTCGGCAACGAAGAACCGCTCCCCGTTATCAACGGCTCCCTGATGCTGGAAATCACCCCCCGCCCCTTCACGCTGAAAATCAGCGGCCAGACCGCCGCGCCCCGGCTCATCGGCGAATGCCTGCGCCCGCGAGGCGAATTTCTGGTCAACCCCGGCGCCCCGATGGTGTTCGAGTACGAACTAATCAACCCGACCGCCAGAACGCGCACCTTTGAACTGCAATTTGAAGTCCCGCCCGGCCTCGTCGTGCGGCGCGCGGAACGCAAGGTTGCCGTCAAGCCGCGCGAGACGGCGATCTACAAACTCGAATTGCAGGCGACACCCGCCTTTGACGCCGCCGCAACCGGCGCCCCCCTGACAACAAAAACAAGGTTTTTGCTGGACGGCCAGTGGACGGGAGAAATGAACACCCCGCTCAAGCCGGTGATAACATGTCCCGCGACGGGCGATTTTGCGGAGGAACCCGCTTTTGTAATGGAAACGGGAGCACAAGTGACGACGCTTGCGCCCAACGCGCCCTGGACATCGCGCCTGTTCTGGAGCGGACCGGACGATCTCGGCGCCCGGGTCTGGCTCGCGTGCGGTCGGGACAAACTCCTGCTCAAGGTAGTTGTTCGCGATGACAAACATTACCAACCCCACACGGGCGCCGACGTGTGGAAAGGGGACAACGTGCAAATCGCCATCCGGTTACCCCGGCAGAACGCCATGTGGGAGATCGGGCTGACGCATCGTGCGGACACCACATCCGAAACCTGGTGCTGGTTTGCGCCGCGAGGATTTGACGCCGCCGCCGCCGTGGCCGGGAAGATCCTGCTGGAAACGACCCGGGACGAAACCGGAAAAAACACGACATACCTTGCGACGATCCCGTTTGACGCCATTGGTCTGACCGAAGCGATCTGCCAATCGGGATTCCGGTTCAACCTTCTGGTGAACGACAACGACGGCGAGATGCGCGAGTCCATCCTTTCCATTGCCCCCGGTATCGGCGCCAGCAAGACAGCCGGACATTTCCCGATGATCAGTTTCAGGGAATAACTTTCAGGGAACAACCGAAGCAGCGCAGCTCCCCTCGCAGGGGCTTCGCAAGCGAAGCCCCTGCGAGGACCTGACCACAACGGGAGATACGCCAATTCCAACCGCCTGGCGCGGGCGTCGCAAGCGACGCCCCTACGGGCGATCCGCGTGCCGTCAGTTACACGCCGGTTCCGGCCGCCAGTCTCAAAACGTGTGCGTCACCAGCCCCGAACGCAGCTTCGGCTCGAACCAGGTGCTCTTCGGCGGCATGATCTGGCCGGCATCGGCGATGTCCATAAGCTGGCTGATCGTCACCGGATACATCGAAAACGCCACGCCGCCACCACCACCATTGGCAGCGGCATCGGCATCGACATCGACGCGTTTCACGAGTTCGCCCGTGCCGCGGATGCCGCCAACAAAATCGACGCGCTTGCTCATGCGCGGATCGTCGATCCCGAGCAACGGCGCGAGCAACCGGTCCTGGAGCACGCTCACATCGAGCCGCGACACCGGGTCCGCATCCGGCGCGGCAATACAACGCAACCCGTGCCACTTTCCGCCCAGGTACATGCTCACCTTGCCCACCGCGTCGGGCGACGGCGCGGCGCCTTCCTCGAGTCCGAAGGTCGCCTTCACTTCGGCGAGAAACGCCTCCGGCGTGCGTCCGTTCAGGTCGGCCACGATACGGTTGTAGGGCAAAATCTTCAGTTCGCTGGCCGGAAACAGCACGCAGAGGAATCCGTTGTAATCCTCGGCACCGGTGTGCCGCGGGTTGCGTTCGCGACGCAGCCGGGCCACGCGGGCCGCGCTGGCCGCGCGGTGATGGCCATCGGCGATGTAGGTGCACGGCACGGACGCGAATGCCCGCACGACATCCGCAACCTCCGTCCCCCCTCCCCCCCCCCCACACACCGCCGCCGATCCGCCAGACGGTGTGCCGGATGCCGTCGGGCGCGGTGAAATCGTGAACCGGCTTCGTTTTCACGGTGGCATCGACGATCGTCGTGACGGCAGCCTCGTCACGGTAGGTAAGGAACACCGGACCGGTATTGGCGCCGAGCGTGTCGATCAATTTTGTCCGGTCGTCCTCCTTGTCCCCGCGGGTTTTTTTCATGCTTTTTGATCAGACCGGCGTCGTAATCCTCGACATTGCAGAGCGCGACGACGCCGCGCTGCACATGCGCCCCCATCTGCTGCTGATAGACGTAAACGGCGGGACCCGTTTCGCGAACGAGCACGCCGTCCGCCTGGAGTTTGAGGAAATTCTCGCGGGCCTTTGCGTACACGACATCGCTATACGGATCGGTGCCGGCGGGTAGGTCGATTTCGGCGCGGTCGATATGGAGCAGGCTGCGCGGTTTGCCGGCGGCGAGCGCAGCGGCCTCGGCGGCGTTGACGACGTCATACGGGACGCAGGCCACTTCTTCGTACCTGTTGCGGGAGCGGGACGAGACCCTGAAAAGCACGGATACGCATAAAACCGGCGATGCAAACGTCCGCCGCCACCACCGTCAAGCGAGGCGACCCCCTTCGCGTCGGGAAGGAATGACGAATAACAAATGACAAATGACGAACTGATGTTACGCGGATCGGCCGTAGGGGCGTCGCTTGCGACGCCCGCGCCAGGCGGAGAGAATTGGCGTATCTCCCGTTGCGTCAGGTCCTCACGGGCTTCGCAAGCGAAGCTACGTGGGACGCCGCGTAACGTCAGTTATGCGTTTCAGTGAATCCTACAGCGAGCATTTCAAGGCCAAAGGCCCCGACCACGCGAAGGTGTATTTGAGTGAACTGCTCGGGACGCAGAGGCGCAAGAACATGGGACGAATACCGCGAGCAATTCCCTCTGCTCAGCGTTCGCGACATCGTGGAATTGCAGGCCTTTTACCTGCCTCGCAAAAATCGCCACGAAGCTCATGTGATCGCCTCCATCCACGCCAGACATGCCGCCCGTTCCAAAGATATTAATCAACGCAAAAAAATCGCCGGAAAATTACCAAAGTAGAATTATTACAAATGACGGACGGCACGTTACGGTTGCGAGCCAGCGGATGGCGAACCGTTGCGTCGCCGGCCTCCCGGAGCGCCCCGCAACACACGGCTGAAAAACCGGGCTTGCACGGCCCGGGCCGGCCCCGGAAACCGGGAATGATCCACCTGTGCAATCCGTTTGTTATCCGTGTAATCCGTGGTTTTCGGGAGAGGCATTTTTTGTCCGGGGAAAGAGCATCGGGACGTGGGCTGGGGCCGCGCCGGTTGCGGGTCTGCGGAGCCCGAAAGTACATGGGATGCAGTACGCGGATGACTGGACCAATCGCCCCGGCGAGCCTCTCCGCCGGCTTCCGGTCTCCACGGAAACGTTTTGCGGCAAGACCCGGGACTTTTGCGGGAAGACCTGGAGCTCTGTCGTAAAGACCGAAAACCTTTACGCCAGGTTCGAAAGGTTTTGCGGCATGACCGAAAGGTGTTGAGGGGTGTCCGACCGGGGGCGGTATGGGCCGGAAACGTTCCGGTCTTCCCGCAAACGGTTTCAGGGAGGACCGGAACGTTTGCAGTCTTGCCGCAAAGGGGGGCTGGGGTTGGGCAAACGGGTTCGCGCCGCGACCGGAGCGGTTGCGGTTTGTGAAGGGCGCAATTGAAAGGGGTGGAAAAGCTGCAAGACGACCGCAAATTCCTTGGGCGAGTAATTGGCCTGTTGACGGCCTTTCCGGAAAGGGGCGCGCTCATGCTGCGTCCTTTCCGTGGTGGCAGAGGACATCCGGAGCGCTATTTTGCTGTCGCGGGGGATACTCGCCCACCAACTCCCGCCAAATCAGCGCCTTGCGAGTGGTGCGGCTGGAGAGAATCGAACTCTCGAGACCACTTTGGAAGAGTGGAGTTTTACCACTAAACTACAGCCGCAAAAACAATGACTGATTCATGCGCATCCATTCCGACGCTGTCAATCCCTCCCTCTCGCCGCTCCGGGTCGATGCCTGAAGGTCATCCTCAGATTTGAAAAATCCTCGGCGTAGGGGGTGTAAATCCGCGTCGATTTTGAGAAAATCCTGCAATGATTTGAGAAAATAGCCTTAAAACTGCCTTTTCCGGCCATCGTTCCCCTCTCCCTGCCTTGGCCGGCCGGCTGAAAGGCCCTTGCAGGCGCTGCGCAGGCTGGCTGCAAGGGCCTTTCAGCGGTCGGCCAGCCTGCGGACGACTCACCCATCAAGCTATTATTAGGGGGCTGTCGCCGTCGCCGGCGGCCCTCACGATGAACTGCCCGCAGTATCTCGTTATTCCGTGGGCTGGCGGATCCCGGCCCACGCTGATCTTGAACTCGTATGTCCCGGGGTCGAGTGCGACCATATGCGCTCGCATACGCTGGATGGCCGCCCCTGACTCGACGCCCAATGTGAAGTCGTATTGGCTGTCTGTCGCCATATTCGGAATCACTGTCGTGCCGGTCAGCAAGAAGGTCTTCTGGCCGGTCAACAGGCCGAGATAAACGTCATACGCGTTGCTGCTCACCAGACCGTCTTTCCGTGGCACGATTTTCAGGCTGATTGTCGAGTTCCCCGTCAACAGGAGCAGGAATGACCATTCGAGTTTTATGAATAGAGTCTGTGGGTACTCGTGCTCGACGACGTGATGGCGGACATCTCCCGATGCAATCATCCGTTCGACGGCCTCTGCGGAGGCCA
>JAISAX010000835.1 GCA_031266495.1 Opitutaceae bacterium | reverse complement strand
ACAAGAAATGCGCAAATATTCGCAATATATGGTATTAAAATGACAATTTCTGCGCTTTTTTGAGCAATTTAAATGTGGAAATTCCGCTTAACTTAGCGCTTATAGGCTTCCAGCCCGTGGACGGATCGGCAGTAAAACGCCGCCTCCATGCCTCCTCTTCAGCCACTTCTGAACGGCGGCTTCGCCGTCCACGGGCTGGGAAGCCCGTGCCACGTCGGAGCGGAGAGGCAACGCTTGCGGGCGGGACGCCCGCGCCACATCTTCCCCGCCACAACCCTGCAAAAAACCCCGCGACAAAACCGCGGGGTCGGGAGGGGGGGGGGGATATCGGACACGGCCGGTCAAGAGGCGCTCAGAACGTCGGGGCGAGCACCACGCTGGAACCGGGGGCCACGACGTAATCCTCACCCGCGCACCATGTCAGGTCGTTGATAAGGAACTTGCAGACGACGGGCTTGTTCGTTTCGCCAACGGTCACCAGCCAGCGCTCGGAGGACACACACGCGAGCGGGATGCCTTTCTCCCAGCTCAGGCCCGGACCTTCTCCGCGCAGATAGAGCGTGTTGCCGAAACCCACGTCCACCGCCGCCGTGATTTCGGTGAGCGCGGGACGCTGCGCAGTGTTCTTGACGGCCGGGACCAGCGCCGGCACGGCCGGCTTGCGGACCGGCACACTTTTTTTGGCCAGGGTCTCGGATTTCTTTGCTGCCGGTTTCGGAGCGGCTGCGGGCGCCTTCACCGGTTTGGCGGCAGTTGCAGTTACCTTTTTTTCAGCAGTCGAAGCGGACTTGTTCGATTTTGTTGTCTTTTTCATGACGTAGGCAGTTGAGGGTTGATTCTGTATCGGATCTCCGACGACGGAGATGAAGAATGCCACCAATAATGACGCGGACAACAGCAATCTCGGTGTCATTGTGCAGCCCGGCTAACGAAAATCCCCCTCCTCCGGACCCGACTCAATGCCAGGTCAGGGGCGGCGCTGCGCGCGCCGTCCACGGCCAGGATGGCCGTGCCACATTCAGGAGAATCACTTTCCAGCGGCGGTATCGAGCGCCGCAGCGTAAACGCGGACTGCGGCGGCAATGGATTCCGCGATGTCCTGCCGGTAGGCGTCGGTGGCGATTTTTCGCGCCTCGGCCGTGTTCGACAGATAACCCGCCTCGATCAGCACCGCCGGGCAGGGCGCCTCGCGGAGCACGGCAAAACGGGCGCGCTTCAGTCCGCGGTCCACACTGCCCAGCCTCGCCATCAGGTGGCGCTGGATCTGGTAGCCGAGCTGGGCGTTCCACTCGTCGTGCGCATTGCCGGGGTGGATTTTCGCATCGGCGGCCGTGCGCTGGTCCGCGCCGGTGGAGCGCTGGTTGCCGGGCGTCAGGATAAAGGTTTCCGTGCCCTTGACGGCCGCAGAGCCGGCCACGGCGTTGAAGTGGATGCTGATAAAAAGATCCGCTCCGGCCTTCGCCGCCATCTCGCTGCGGACGCCGAGGTCGATGAAACGGTCGTCGTTGCGGGTCATGAGCACACGCCAGGGTCCGCCGGAGAGTTTGGCCTGGAGCAGGCGGGCGACGACGAGGGTGAATTTTTTTTCGTCGTACCCGAGCGCCTTGTTCTGCGTGCCCGTGTCCTTGCCGCCGTGGCCCGCGTCGATCACGATGGTCCGCAGCGGGCGGGTCACTTTCAGGCCGGCCGGACGCAGGATCGGGACGAAGAGTTTTTCGGTGTCCGGTCCGGAGACGTAGAGCGTGCCATGGCGCACGAGGGCGGCGTCGCCGAGGTAGGCCTTGACGCCGTTGATGAGCACGTCGCGCTTGTCGTGTTCGATCTCGATCCGCGACCACCGGTTGGAAAACACGAAGCGGGCGCCGGCGCCGGGCACCGGGCGCTCGCCGGTCAGCCCGCAACGGGAAAAAAACGGCCGGGCGTCGATGTACCGGACGCCGTTCATCAGGAACGCCTTCGGCGTCGTGGTCGCCGCAGGGGGGGGGGGGGGGGGAGGGAGGGGAGACGGGACTGCGGGGGGGGGTATGCCGGGCCGGGGCGGCTGCGCCCGGAGCGCGGGCGCGGCAAACGGCGCCATGCCGGCGAGGGCCGCGAGCACGAGAGCCGCATTGGCCGCGATGCGGAAGAAGATGCGGGACGGGCGACGGCAGCGCCGCCCGGCAGACACGCCTGGATCGGCCACCGTGGTCAGCCCCGGGTTTGCGGCGAGGGAGCGGCGGCGCTGTCGTCGTCCGGTTCGTCGGCGTCGTCCGCGTCGGGAGTCTCCCGGCCGGTGTCGTCGATGGCCTCCTCGTTTTCGGCGAGCGCGTACTTGCGCTTCCGTTTGCCGGGGGGATTGGGCGTGAGCATGACGTTGATCTGCTTGCCCATGAGGCGCGGCTGGGAATCGGGATGGCCCATGCCGGAGAGTTCCTCGATGGCGTGCTTCATCACCTCGAAGCCGATCGCCTGGCGGTTCATCTCGCGGCCGCGGAACTTGAGGCGGAGTTTCACCTTGTTGCCGTGGTCGAGGAATTCCTCGGCGTGGCGCACTTTTGTGAGGAAGTCGCCTTTTTCGATGCGGGCCGTGAACTCGATCTCCTTGATGCGCGAGGCCGTGGATTTGACGTGGCTGGTTTTCTTCGACTCTTCGTAAACGTATTTGCCGAAGTCCATGATGCGGCAGACGGGCGGGGTGGCGTTGGCGGCCATCTCCACGAGGTCGAGGTTGAATTGCTGCGCGAGGGCGAGCGCGCGCTCGGTCGCCATGATGCCGAGCTGCTTGCCTTCGGGGGATATGACCCGGATTTCAGGAACCCGGATACGCTGGTTGCGCCGGATATGCGCAAAAGGGTCGTTGTTACGACGCTGATAGTGACCGGGACGCCGGCCGCCTCCTTGGGGGAACGATATAGCCATTCAGTATTTTATGTTCTGCGAGAAATAATCCGGAGGCTTTTCGCGCAGATAAGTGGCGGGATCAACAACGAAGTGGCAAAAGGTCAGACTCCGCCTTCGCGCACCGGCCTCACCCGCCGGCTTTCCCTTTGCTTCACCCTCTCTCTCCTGCGCGCTCGCCTCAACGTCGCCGCTGAACCGCATGCCTCTCTTTCCTTCTTCCCGCACGCAAGCGACATCACCGCATCCTTCCTCAACTCCACGGGGGGGGGGCGCCTACGCGGCGGGGCGCCGCGTCCAGATGCGGAGCGACTGGAGCAGGAAGGCTTCGAGGGCGGCGGATTCGTCGAGGTTGAGATTGAGCAGGCCGACCTTGTGTTCGAGTTGCGAGATGGCCTCGGCCACCGAATGGCGCATGGCGAGGTTGCCGGTGAGGAGCGCCTGGCGGGCGAAGGCGCTGGTGACTTGCTCGATGTCGGCAAAGAGCCGGGCGCGCAGGCCTTTGGACAGACCGGTCTCGATGGCTTCGCGTTCGTCTTCCTTCAGGTCGTCGGGCAGGGTGGCTTTTTCCTTTTTCCAGAGGTCGGCGGTGGCGAATGCGAGGATCGCTCCGAAGCGGGCGGTGAGGCCGCAGGCGGCAAAAATCGCGTCGGCCACGGTTTTTTTGTCGGCGACGCCTCCGGTGAGCCGGACGAGCCAGGCGTGGTAGTCGGTTTTCCAGGCTTCCCAGCCGTCGGGCGCGGGGCGTTCGCCGGTGGCGGGAAAACGGAAATTGAGGCAGCGGCTGCGGATCGTCGGGAGCAGCGTGTAGGGGCGCGAGGTGAGGAGCAGGAGCGTGGTGTTGGCGGGCGGCTCTTCGAGGGTTTTTAAAAAAATGTTGGCGGCGGAGACGTGCATGCGGTCGCATTCGTGGATGATGGCGACTTTGCAGTAGGCGGCGGTGGCGGATACTTGCACTTTGCCGATGAGTTCGCGGGTGGCTTCGGCGCCGATCTGGCGCATCTTGCCGGCGGGGCGCAGTTCGAAGAGATCGGGGTGGTTGCCGGTGTCGGCGTGGACGGGGCGGCGCGAGGAAGCGGGGAGTTCGGGGGCGTTGAGCAGCCGGTCGGCGAGGGTGAGCGCGACGGCGGCGAGTTGGTCGTGGTCGGGGCCGGTCACGAGAAGGCTGTGCGAGAGCCGGCGGCGTTCGATGGCGCGTTCGATGACCGCGATGGCTGGCGTGCCGTCAACGGATGCGGGCCAGGGAAGGGAGGCGTGAGTCATGCGGGAGAAGGGCCTGAAGGGTGGAGGGGGCGGCTGCGGAAATTCACTTTTGAACAGAAGGTAACAAAGGCAACGAAGGTAAAAACAAAGAAGACTCCGGACAGGATGTCATACCAACATTCCGGAATTTTCCGGTTTTTACACAATGGCCGCAATGAATTGATGATTCTGCTCTTCGTTCTCTTCGTTGCCTTCTGTTCAATGTCTGGAGGTTCCCTGAAGGCTGAAGGCGAAATCCGGGAGCGTACGGGGAGGGTGCATGCGCGACTCGTTCTTTTCGGCCTTCAGGTTTTCTGCTTTCCGCCTTTATCAGACGGCGGCTGCTGCGGCGGCGGCATCGGCGGCGGTGGGCTGGGCGAGGAGTTTTTGGACTTCGTCCCAGATGACGTGTTCGACTTCGTCCTCGGTCTGCGTGCCGTCCACGACGAGGAACTTGCGGGGGAGGCCCTTGGCGAGGAGCAGGTAGCCTTCGCGCACCTTGTTGTAGAAGTCGATGTTCTCGCGCTCCATGCGGTCGGGCAGGTCGGAGGCGCGCTGGTGGATGCGGGCGAGGCTGATCTCGGGCGGCACGTCGATGATGATCGTGAGGTCGGGCATGACGTTGCCGACGGCAAACTGGTTGATGAGGTTGACCGGGTCCATCGCGAGGTTGCGGGCCACGCCCTGGTAAACGGTCGAGGAATCGAGAAACCGGTCGCTGAGAACGATCTCGCCGCGGAGGAGGGCGGGGGCGATGACTTCGCGCACGAGTTGGGCGCGCGAGGCGGCGAAGAGGAGCAGTTCGGTCTCGGCAGTCATCTCGTCGCCTTTGGAGTTGTGGACGATGATGTTGCGGACTTGTTCGCCGATTTCGGTGCCGCCGGGTTCGCGCGTGCAGAAGACGTCGCGGCCGAGGAGCTGGATGTGTTTGGCCAGGCGGGCGATCTGGGTGGACTTGCCACAGCCTTCTGGCCCTTCGAGCGAGATGAGTTTGCCGGTTGGTTTGTGTTTTTTGAGAGGCACGTCGTGTAAGGGTGAATGGATGGTTCGGGTGTTGGCGGGAGAGCGGGTGTTGCGGGAGGATGAGGGATTCAGCGCCAGCGGGCGAGGAATGTTTCGAGGTCGGCGAGCGAGGGGCTGTGGGCGCTGCGCACGTAGTGGCCGGAGGTGCATACGCCGGTCACGAGGCAGGCCTCGGGGCTGAGGCCGAGGAGCTGGCCGTTGGTGAAGCCGGCATTGAAGTGGTCGCCGGCGCCGGTGGTGATGAGCGGTTTTTCGCAGAAGGGGCCGGGCACCCAGAAATCCCCGTCGGCGGTGGCGCAGGCGGCCGAGGCGCGCGGGTGGACGACAACCGTGGTGAGTTCGAGTTTCCGGCGGATGGCCGAGGCGGTCTGGCGGAGATTTTGTTCGTCATCGCCTTCGCTGACGCCAAGCCCGAGCGCGGCGTAAACTTGCTGGGCTTCCTTGAAGTTGAGGCCGAGGGTCACCTGGCCGTGCTGTTCGAAACGGGCAATGGCGGCGAGGGCGTCAACGAGGTCGTGGGCGGAGCGTTTTTCGGGGTCGGCCAGGTCGAAGAAAAAAATGCGCGCCGGGGCGCCGGAC
>JAISAX010000790.1 GCA_031266495.1 Opitutaceae bacterium | reverse complement strand
CGTTGACGATTTCGTTGGCGGTGAGGGTGAGTTCTTCGGAGATGTCGCGCAGGTGGATGCGTCCGTTGACGATCTTGTTGGCGGTGATGTTGACGTCCGTGCACGCCTCGATGGTGAGGGCGCGGGGTTTGCCCTGGCGGGCGATGAATTGGTTGCCGGTGATGTGGACGCGGTGGTTGCCAAATCGTTTTGTACTGGAACTGTGGAGACGGAGGAAGTCGCCCTGGAATCTGGGGTCGCCGTCGGGTTCGACGAGGACGAGGTTGCCGGTGATCAAAATGCTGTCGCCCCGGAAGTAGCAGCCGATGCCGTAGTACCTGGAGTTGATGGCAATGTTGTTGGCGATGACAACCTTGCCGGTGCCTTCGGTGTCGTAGGCCATGTCGGTCATGTAACGGGCAATGTTGTCGGACATGAGGACGTTGCGGGCTTTGGAGCCCCAGGCGAGGGTGCGTCCGTATTCGGCCTGGTTGCCGAGAATGCTTACGTCGTAAACGCCGGTGGTGTGCTCGGAGTATCCGGGGGAGCCGGGGGGGAGGCCGCGTTTGACGATGGCGGCGGAGTCGGCGGGGATTTTGCCGCCGTGGCCGCCGGCGTGGGCGTCGCCGCCCCACCAGGAGCATTGATCAACAATGTAGCGGGTGCGGTTGCCGGTGTGCAGGAGCCATTCGCTGCCGTGGTTGACGGAGGTCATGCTGCGTCCGTGGGTGGCGAGGTTGTCGCGCACGGTGAGGCGCGAGGTGTTGCGGGCGATGACAAGGTTATTCAGGTGGCTGGTCCGGCAGTCGGCAATGTGGACGTCACTACAGTTTTCCAGGTTGATGGCGCCGAGTGTCCGGACCGGGGCGCTTTTTGTTTGCCGGATGTGCCAGTCGGGTTGGGTGCGCAGGGCGCGGAGTCCGGTGACGCGGAGGTTTTGCCGGTTTTTTGCGCGAATGAGGTGGGCGAGGTCTTCGGCGTTGATTTCGCGGGTGCCGGGGGGGAGGGGGGGGGCGACAAAGGGGGTGTCGGCGGGGTAAATGTCGTAATAAACGGGGTCGTGCGTGGCGGGGTCGGCGGGGGTAATGCTCGCGGCGGGAATGTTGAAGTTGATGGCGAGGTTTTCGATGGTGACGTGGTCGCCGTCGATGGTGAGCCAGGCGCGGGGGGGGGCGGGTTGGTGTTTTTTGATGGCGTCGATGTCGGGGGTGACTCGGGCGTTGTGATCAAAGTGGAGGCGGGTGCCGTCGGGAAGCGCGAGGGGGCCGAGAATGTAGTCGCCGGCGGGGATGTTCAGGGTGCGCTGGCCGGAGTCGAGTTGCGCGCGGAGGGTGTCCGTGATGTCGGCGGGCACGGTAGTGGCAGCGTGGAGACGCTCCCGCAGTGTCGCGGAAACGCCGAGGAGAAACAGGGCGGTTATCGTCGCCCGGACGGGAAGTGTGTTTGTGTTGAACATGAGGTTGGAGACGGGAAGGGATGGGGGGAGGAGGGGGGGGGGAGAGGGGGGCTATTTGTCCCAGGCAGGGTCGCCGACGTAAGTGGTTTCGTCGGACGCCTTGTAGCTGTAACTTCCTGATGGATACGGGCTGTGGCGGGTGATTTGCGCTCTCGGGATTTTGCTGGCTTTCTCGAATTTTGCGTGGCCGTCAACGAACAGCCAGCCGACGCGTCCGTTGTGCGGCTTGGGCACGGCTTGCCGGAGGTCACCGTATTTGGTGCCGAGGACGTTGTGGTCGATCCAGCGTCCGCCGTTCGCCATGCAACAGGCGTAGATGTGGTTCGCCGGGTCCGTGACCGTCGAGCAGGGGACGCCGTAACTCGAGTTGCCTGACCAGTACGAGAGATACGTGGTGAAGCCGTAACCCCAGGAGTGCGTCGGGTCGCCCGGCGTTTTGACCCAACAGGTCATCTTCGTCGTGACGGTGCTGTTGAGCGTGGCGTCGTTCGTTATGTTCGGGAAGAGATAACGTCCGAGCGCGATGCCGCCCTCCTTCGTCTCGCCGGAGCTGCTGTAATTGAGGATCGGGAAGCGATCCCTGTGGTCCGCGGCGTAAAGGTGGAGCGCGTTGCCGAACTGGCGGAGGTTGGACAGGCAGCTTGCGTCGCGAGCTTTCCTGCGGACGCCAGCCGTCACGGGAATCAGGATACCGGCTAGTATCCCGATGATGGCGACAACGGTGAGCAGTTCGATCAGCGTGAAGGCGCGGGCGCGGACATTGCGTTTCATGATCGGGGGGGGGGGGGGAGCTTCAGCGGCGGTTGCGCAGGCGGAGGCGCAGGATGCCGGTCGCGCCAAATACGCCCAGGGTCATGACAAGCGCGGCGGCGGCGGGTTCGGGAACGGGCGGCGGGGTGGCATTGACGGAGAGGGTGAGGGTGTCGATTTGCGTGATGGAGTCCGTCCACTGGCCGAAAAAGCCGACGTTGCCGATGGCTCCGGGTGAGGTTTCAAAGACGTAGTTGGATACGACGGTGGTGCCGTTGATGCTTACGTCGGTGACCGTTTTGGTGCTGTTGTTGTAACTGATGGAGTAGGTGTAAAAGGTGTCGCTGGAGTAGTCCGCGCCAAGCGCTTCGCTCAACAGGCCTTTGACTTCCTCGCCCTTGCCGTCCTTCACAATGGTGTTTCCGGAACGGAGGCTCCATTCGTTGCCGAGGGGGTTGATGTAGAGGGAGACAAGGGCGTTGTAGGCATTGCCCGCCGTCACGTCTCCGGTAGTGTAAAACGAGATACGGAACGAGTAGTCGCCGCTGCCGGGTTTCCGGGACTGGATGCGGAGTTCCCATGTGGCGACATCGCCGTATTGCGCCCAGGTGTTGAAATTGAACGGCAGGGCAAGCGAAGCGGCACTGCTGCCTCCAGTGCGGGTGACGTAGCCGTTTCCGTTTTCCGCATCGCCGGCCAGAATCCAGCCGCGTTGGTCCTGGTTGATGTTGCTGTTGTAGGTGAGAGAGGTGACGATGTCCGCGCCGGTTTCGGTGGAGCCTTTGACGGCGGCAGTTGGCTCGCTGGTCCAGGCGGGTTTGAAGATGTAGCTGCCGACCGGGCGGTCTTCGGTAATCGAAAACGTGTCGGAGGCGATGACGGTGGCGCGGGCCGGGAGCGCCGTCAGCACGAGGCAGGTCAATGCGGCGAGGACGAGGCGGATATGTATAATTTTACCGGTGGTTTTCATGACGAATACGTGGCGTGAGGTGATGACGAATGCGTGGAGTGATGTGATGTAATTTGGATACAGGTGAAAATTTACCCCGACTTCCGCTATCGGGGAGAGGGAATTGGGGAAGACGGGGTTTGGGGCCGCGCAAGCTGTTCGTTATCAACGACAGTACTTTTTTTAAAGCACCAATAGGTTCCGGGGGGGGGGGGGGGGAGGCATCGCGTCCCCAATGACCCCGGTAAGGGAACCGGT
>JAISAX010000674.1 GCA_031266495.1 Opitutaceae bacterium | reverse complement strand
TAGAAGGGGGGGGGGGGGGGAGGGAGGCCAGTGGAGCCGGAACTGGCGGCGGCTGCGGAGCCGGCGGCGGAACCAGTGGCGGCGGACGGGAATGCGTCGGCGGGCATGACGATGTCATGGATCTGCCGGACGAAGGCGCGGATTTCGACACCGCCCGCCGCGGCAAGGATCTTGCGGGCGAGCGCGCCACCCGCGACGCGCGCGACGGTTTCGCGGGCCGAGGAACGGCCGCCGCCGTGCGGATCGCGGATGCCGTACTTGGTTTGATACGTAAAATCGGCGTGCGAGGGACGAAAGGCGGCCTTCATTCCGGAGTAGGCGGACGGATGCTGGTCGGTGTTGCGCACCAGCATAGAGACGGGAGCGCCGGTGGTCTTGCCCTCGTAAATGCCGGAGAGGATTTTTATTGTGTCGGCTTCCTTGCGCGGAGTGGTGATGTCGCTCTGGCCAGGACGGCGGCGGTCGAGTTCGGCCTGCACTTCGGCGGCGGTGATCGGGAGGAGCGGCGGACAACCGTCAACGACGACCCCGATGGCGGGGCCATGGCTTTCGCCCCAGGTGGTGATGGAAAAAAATTTGCCGACGCGGTTGGGCATGACCGGCGAACTTTCGGCAAAAATTCCGGGACAGCAAAATTATACCCCGCCTCCCGCCGCACCTCCCGCCGCCTCTCCCGCCACACCTCCCGCCTCTCACCTTTCGCCGCCCCCCCCCCCCCGTCGTCCCGTCGCACACCTCTCCGCCTTCCGCATTCAGAACAGCGCCGCGAATTGCGCGAGGTAGTTGTCGAACCACGGTTTGGCGGCGAGAAAATAGATTGCGCCGGCCACCGCCAGCATCGGTCCAAAAGGGATCGCCACGCCGAACGACAGTTTTTCCGTGGCCTCCCCCTCCGCGGTTTCCGCTTTCGGGGCGATGGGCGATTTTTTGCCCGAAACCAGCCGCCACGCCAGCGCCAGCCCGATCCAGACCATGCCGACGATAGCCCCGCCAAACACGCTGAACACCGCGCCCTGCCATCCGGCAAACGCGCCCAGCGCGCCCACGAATTTCACATCGCCGAACCCCATCGCATCCTTGCGCAACAGGGTTTCCGCCACCAGCGCGATCCAGAGCACGAGACCGGAGCCGATGAACAGCCCCTGCAACGAAATCACCACCGACCGGATGCTGGCCGAGAGGAAAAACTCGTCGTGCACGCCATGCAACGCCGGCGCCAGCGCCGAGAGCGCCACACCCGCCACACCCAGCCCGATCGTGAAAACATCGGGGATAATCATGTGATCGAGGTCGATGAACGTGGCGCAGAGGATGCACGCCATCAGCAACATCCCGCACGCGGCCACTGCCGGAGGGAATTTCAGCCAGCACACGGCAAACAGCCCCGCCGTCAGCAATTCGACAAACGGGTAGCGAAACGAGAACCTTGCCCCGCAGCACCGCGCCCGCCCGCGCAGGATGAACCAGCTCAACACGGGGATATTGTCGTACCACGCGATGGGCTTGCCGCAGGCGCAGTGCGACCCCGGCGTGACGACCGACTTGCCGGCCGGCACGCGGTAGATGACGACATTGAGAAAACTGCCGACCACGGCCCCGAACACGGCGGCGCAGACCGGGAAAAACCAGGGGAAAGCCTGGGCAAAAGTTGCGTAATCGAGTGGCATGGAAGCTCCCATCAAGAGCGAAAATCGCGCCGGACGGAAGCCGGAACACCGGCACACCATAGCGGCGGCACGGCAGCACGGCGGCACGGTCCCCACGCGCACCTATACGCCGGGCACCGGTTACACGGGCGATGACAGTTTCACCTTCACCGCCAGCGACGGCACGGCGACCTCGGCGTCCGCCACCGTAAGCCTTGTCATTTATCCGCCGGACGCGGACCAGACCACCAGCCGCCTCGCCATCACCAGCCCGGCGGAGGACACCGTCATCCTCACCCAGGTTGAAGTGCAGGGCTTCGCGCTGGACCCCGACTTTTCCCATTACGAACTCCAGCTCCGTCCCGTCGCCGCCGCCGGCGCGACCGCCTCCGCGTGGACCACGATCACATCGGACATCCGGCGTATCGGCATCGGCAGTACGGCGGACGCCCTCGGCATGCTCAACGCCGGCATGATGCGCAACGGCCTCTACGAACTGCGCGTGCAGCTGCACACCAACGATGTGACCATCGCCGGTCAGATGGATGTCGCCGCCCGCTCCGCATACCTTCATGCGCTGGACCGGACAATGATTTTCCCGCGTATCAATTCCTCCATGACATTTTCGATTTCACCCCTGATCGTGGCATGAAGAACCTCGAAAGCCCGACGCCCCCACTGTTCGACAGGCGTGCGATAGACAGTCAGAGGTATCTCGCCCTCGGTCCCCGTGGTGTTGTCGGCCGTGCTGATGATGCGAAGATCGTCAGGCACGCGCACACCCTCCTCCCGCGCGGCGCGCAGCATGCCCACGGCAAGAAAGTCGGTCGCGCAGACCACGCCCTCGATTTGTCCGTGACAACGGCGCAGGTAACCGCGGGCGATTTCGGTCGGTTCTCGTAGCGCATCTTCAAAATCCAGATGCATTTCCTGGATAAGCAATATATTGTCCTTGTCCTCCTCGATGCCAGCGACATTCAGGGCCTGGCGATATCCGAGGTGCTGGTCACGAACGATGGTTCCGAACGCTCCGTGGGCGACAAAGCCAATCCGCCGTAGTCCCTTGGCGATGAGATAGGAGGTGGTTGCAAAACCCGAATGTAATCCGTCGGGTATGACGGTGGAGCATCTGGCTCCCGGCAAGGTGCCGACGAGCACAACGGGCAGGCGGGCGCCGATGACAGCCTGCATGTAGCTGATTTGCTCCTGGGGAGTGGTGTAGGAAGGGTAAAGAACAGCGCCTTTCACATCGAATTCCGAAAGGCGGTTGATAATTTCGGTTTCCCGCCGGAAATCGAGTCCGCTGGTCAACATCATGGCGCGCCGTCCGACATCGGAAGCGGCCCGCTGAAAGCCCCCGGCGAGACGCCAGAGGATTTCGTGCTTGTTTCCCGGATACACGAATGCATAGGCATCAAGATCGGGGCCGCTGCGACCGGGGCGAATGGCGGACTCTCCGGATGCGCCATGCACAGTGGCAGGCAGGCGGTTGCCAGTAACGACAGTGCCCGCCCGCGTGCGGCGACGCACGAGGTTGTCACGTGTCAGCCGGGCCATGGCCTTGCTGATCGTGCCGATGCCGCAGTCGAATTCCCCGGCGAGAGCAGCCTCGGTCGGAAGGCGCTCCCCGATCTTCCACGCCCCGGACACAATCCGGCGCTGAAGTTCGGCGTGAACGGCATCCATCTTGGTGGCGGTAACGTCTGGCATTGTCTCCATGAGATCCGGAATTGGCTCAATTTAACGGTTAAATCAAATTTTTATCGGGATATTTTTTTCTTTCCCTGATTGCCTTCAAATTATCTTGGGATATTTAATACCTTGATTATCAAATTAATATAAATTTAACGATTAAATTGCATTTAAATCTTGACCCTCGCATTTAAAACGCTTTTTGTTCTGCCACTTCACATTTTTCTGCCAATCCTCAGCACATGCCCACCTCTCATCTGCACCTCACAAAACCGATGCCCTGTTTTCCCGTTTCCAACCTGTAATCAAACCATCCGGATCCTCCCGACCCTAAACCTCCAACAATCATGCAAAACAAATCGTTTCTCTTCACGTTTGCGTTCTCGATGCTGCCACTTGGCGCGCCAGCGGCTTTGCTCGTCGATGTGAATCTCGAAAATGGATACATAACCAATGCTTCCATCGCTGGTCAGTCCGGGACAGGTGACCCCGGACTGAGCGGAACCTGGGCGGTGATCAGCAACACCAACTACGATGTCACCGTGAAAACAGGCGGACTCACTTATGCAGCGGCAGATGGCTCTTACACTATCAATGGAGGAAGCAACTCTCTGGAAGTGAAGCAGACCCTTGCGCCGGGTTATGGAGGTACCGGCAGCAGCCTGACGAATATTTCTCTGTCGGCTCCCGTCACGGGGAAAAATGTTTTTGTGGGAACCCTGTTGAAAAGATCGGGGAATAATACGCTTGCCACCAGTTTCGCTCTCGGATTTTTCGCATCCGACGCATCAACCGAAAATGTCTTTGGCCCAGGGCTTGGCCTCGCCGGCTCTGCTATTTCCTCCCAGAAGCCAATTCTGTTAGCCGGAGACAACTCAACGAATTTTGCGCAGTTCGAAAGCTCTACGAGGTCCCCGGGAGTTCTCTGGTCAGACGTAGACAGCGACGCTACCTTTTTTATGGTCGCCGAATATATCTGGAGCGAGGCGGACAAGGCCTATACTTCAGTCAAATTCTGGCTCAATCCGGCTCAGGATGGAAATACGACAGGCGCTCTTTTTTATGCAGCGTACGATCTTAAAAACAACTTTACCTCAATCTCCTGTATCGGATTGAGTGTGGCGAACTGGCAAGCAGGCAATGCGTTTACCTTCGATGCATTCCGTATCGGTGAAAATTGGGAAGATCTTGTGCCACAATCGTCTGTTCCCGAACCAGGTGTGGCGGCATTATATCTCGGCCTGGCCACCCTCTTCGCCGTGGCACTCCGGCGGGCGGGTGTTCACGGCGCCAAAGCCTGATCGCTTGCATTCTTTCCCTCTTTTACTGAAGAAAACGGTGCGGTCGCTCGACTAAAAGTATCATGAAAACCCGTTACCCCACAACCAACTCAGGCACCATCGGCAAGGGATTTACACTTGTTGAACTGCTCACCGTGATTGCGATCATCGGCATTCTGGCCGCGATCACGCTGGGCGCAATCGGTCAAGTCCGGAACAAGGCCAAGGCGGTCAAATGCCTCTCCAATCTGAGACAGATCGGGATAGCGGCGTCGCTCTACAGCAGCGAGAATCGCGGGAAACTCGTCCCTGTTGCAGCCGGCACCGCCAGTTGGAACATGGTGACATGGCGTATCCATCTGAATCCCTGGCTGTATCAGAAAAACAATGCCAACAGTGTGCTCCAGTGCCCGTCACTTGAACCTCCGGTACAGGACGATACCACGCTCAGACAGGGCACACGTCCGGCATCCTATGGACTCAATTTCAGCAATGGCCTGCACGAATACAAAGACGGAGGCACAAACATCGAAGGCGCCCGGGAAACCGACGTCGTCAACCCTTCCGGCACCATCCTGGCCTGCGACATTGCCAAAATCACAGCGGTTTCAAACACGCCTTCCGACTGGGTGGTCAGCAACTCCATCACCAATTTTGGATACGCCCGTTTCCCCTCCAACTGGAGTAACGATCCATGGGTGATTTTCCCGCGCCATTCAGGCCGTGCCAATGTTCTCTTTTACGATGGCCATACCAAAAGCGTCGATGTACTTGCCGACATCATCAACGCCCCTCGCGACAACGCCGCCTGCATCTACGACAACCAGTAGTATCCACATTAAAGCTACACAGGATTTTTCCCGTCCACCCCGCATTCCTCCGCCCACCTGCATTGTTTTTCCACCGGTTTCCGTTTTTTCCATGATACTGAAAACACCATTCACAACATCCCCCGTTGCCGCGGTTGCAGTTCTCCTCGCGCCGACCGTTCTGCTTGCGCAAGACAAGCCCTCCCCTCCCCCCCCCCGCTGAGCTCCCGACTCACCATCGTAGCGCATCGCGGGGCCATGCATGCCGCGCCCGAAAATACTCTCGGCTCGCTCAAACTTGGTTGGGAAGAGGGAGCGGACGCCGCCGAAATCGATGTCTGGCGCACCAAAGACGATCAGATTGTGGTTTCTCACGATGTTTCCCTCAAGCGCACTACCGGTGTGGACAAAAGCATCAACGATATGACTCTTGCCGAGGTTTGTACGACCGAAGTCAATACCGAAAAATTCCCTCGCTACGCTGGCGAAAAAATCCCCTCCCTCGCACAGGTTTTCGCCGCCCTCCCGTCCGAAAAGCGCCTGATTATCGAAATCAAAGGCAATGACGCACAACTCGTACCCGCCCTGAAACGTGTTGTGGATACTTCCGGGGTAAGCCTTGACCGCCTTTATTTTTCATCCTTCACCATCGGCCAGCTCCAGACGGTCCGGAAACTCATGCCGGAGGCCCGAACCCTTCTTCTCTGGGGTTCTCCATGGAAAAAAGAAAAACGTCCTCCGGAAGAACTGGACCAGATCATCAAGCTCTCCACTTCCTCAGGTTTTAGCGGCCTGCTCCTTGCCGAGGATCTGCCTCTCGATGAAACCGCGGCTAAAAAAATTCACGACAACGGACTCATCTTCTACATGTGGTCCGTACATCAAGTCCCCTTCGCATACCGGATGGCTACACTCGGCGCCAGCGGACTGCTCGTGGATCGCCCGGCCTGGATTCGCAACGGCATCGATCAACTCGCCCGTGACAAATAAGACCACGGCGACAACCGCCACATATCGACATGAGATCCATTCGGACCGGCTGTTGTTCACTGCTTTTCATCATTGCGGCCGGTATTGTATCTGCTTCAGCAAGACAAGAGGCGGCGGCGACCATCAGCATCGACGCCACTCGCGGGCTCGGGCCGGTGCGGCGTCTCGCCTTCGGCCATAATATCGAGGCCGCCGATCCGTATCTTATTTTCAACTACGCCCGCCCCGTTCCCTCCAACGATGGCCAGGGCTTCTGGGATTCCGCGCGCCACGCCCCTGTCCCCGCCATTCTGGATCTGGGAAAGGCTGCCGGCATTACCGCATTGCGTTATCCAGGCGGGTGCCTTGCACACAATTTCGACTGGAAAAAAACGATCGGACCGCTTGCGGACCGGCCCATGTTCAAATTTGGCCTCAACGAATACCTTCAACTTTGCCGCGCTCTTGGCGCCGAACCTGTCATCATCATCAGTGACTACCATGGCACGGCGCAGGACGCCGCCGACCTCGTCGAATATCTCAATGCTCCTGCGATCGCCGCGAATCCCTGGGCACTCAAGCGCATGGAAAATGGCCACGCGAAACCGTTCGGAGTACGGCTTTTCGAACTCGGCAACGAATCCGACCACGGCAATCATCAAGTAAAACCCTTCCGGCGATTTTCCCCTGCCGGATATGTATCCTGGGCTCGTGAGAATGCCGCCAAAATGCGCGCCGTGGATCCGGATATCCGCCTCGGTATCGTGGCTGTGCCGGGCGATGCACAGAACATTGATGAAGAATGGAATCGTATCGTATTTCGCGGCGCCGGACCGGTGGCCGACTTTATTATCCTGCATTTCTACACACCTCGAATAGGCGCCAACGAGACGGACATGCCCCGCGCACAGCAGGCATGCATGGCCGTTGGCGCACAATTTCCCTATCGCCTTGGACAATACAGAAAAATGATCCGGGATTTCTGCGGGCGCGATCTGCCGCTCGCTGTTACCGAGTATAATGTCGAAGCGACCAGTGACCGGAATGGCGCGAAGATAAGGGAGGTTGTCGTTGAACGGTTGCACTCACTGTTTTTACAAAAAACACCATAATTTGTTGATTTTCATGTTGTTATGCAATCAAGAACATGATACT
>JAISAX010000437.1 GCA_031266495.1 Opitutaceae bacterium | reverse complement strand
ACGGTGGGGATGATGATGGCCGCGAGGATGCCGATGATGGCAATGACGGTGAGCAGCTCGATGAGCGTGAAGCCGCTTGAACCTTTGGTGTGTTGTCGGGTGTCGGTGCGCATGGCGTGCGGGAGGGGGGGGGGGGGAGGGACGAATTGGAGGCGTCAGCGTGTGCGGCGGGAGCGGGTCGCACGGATCGCACAAACAGAAGCCAGGACACCGGCGCCGCACAACAGCGCCACGGTGGAGGGTTCGGGAATGGAGCCGGGTCTGGTGACGACGATGTCGTCAAACGTGATCATCGGCGCGGTGGATTCGCTCGGCGCGTCGCGCTCGAAGAAAATCAGGATTTTGGCGGTGGCTGCGCCGGCTGGCGCCGTTGCCGTGCTGGCGACGCTGAACGATTGCCATGTGTCATTGGCCGACAATGACAGAAGTGCGCCGTTGGATGAACTGACGAGGCCCGATCCGTCCGCCTTCCACCATTCGATGGTCACGCGGAAACGGTCGCGGGCGAGGTCGAGGTCGGCGCCCCTGGCCCAGAGGGAGAAGGAATAAGTGGTGCCGGGATCAACCGCGAAACGGGCGGCGTTGGTCTGTTGAATCCGTGCCTGCGTGGTGCCCGCATCGGGGGACGAAATCCGGAAAGCGCGGGTGCCGGAGTGGACTTCGTTGCCCGCTGTCCCGCTGACCCAGCGAAAGGCGGCGTTGGTGCCGGCGACCTGGGGGGACCAGCCGAGAGGGTTGTACCACGGGTCGAGTTGCCCGGGGGCAGCCGCTTCTTCGAAGCCGGAATTGACGATGCTGACCACCGTCTGCGCGGAGAGCGTCGCGGCCACGGAGAGGCCGGTCAGGAGGGCCAGGCCGGCCAGTGCGCGGAGGCACTGCACCCGGACCCGGACGCCCGGAACGATGTGGAAGCGGTGTTGGTGCTGGTGTTGGAGATGAGTAACTGTTTTCACAAAACGGATAATCCGGGCGATGTCGAAAGGCGACAAGCGGGCCGACACTTTACAAATAAAGCGGGCGGATCATGGTCTCGGCCATGCCAGCCTTTACCCGCCCCACCATGCGTGACATCGCCGCCAGGGCGAAGGTCAGCCCGATGACCGTGTCACTCGCCATGCGCGACCATGACAGCATCCCCGAGTCCACCCGCCTGCGCATCAAGGGCATCGCCGGCGAACTGGGCTACCGTCCGGACCCGGTGCTGCGCGCCCTCCACGCCTACCGGAGCAACAGCAGGCATGCGCCCTTTCAGGGGACGCTGGCCTGGGTGGACAATATCGCGCCGGATCACCCCCTGCGGGCGGCCTCCGCATTTGGCGCGTACCACAAGGGCGCGGCCCGGCGCGCGGAACAACTGGGTTACAAACTCGAAAAATTTCCGCTCGGCGCCTCCGGCATGTCGCAGGAGCGGATGACCGATATCCTGCAAACCCGCAACATCACCGGACTCTTGCTGCCGCCCCAGCCCGACGCACGCACGGAACTGGACCTCGACTGGAGCCAGTTCTCCATCGTCACATTCGGCTACACACTGGCCCGTCCGCGCTTTCACTCCGTATGCAACAACCACTACCAGTCGGTTCTGACGGTGACCCGACATCTGCGGGAACGCGGCTACAGGCGGATCGGTTTCGCGCTCAGTGCCGACACCAACGAGCGGGTCAGGCGGCACTGGCTTGCCGGTTTTCTGGTGGAACGGCAGACATGGCCGAAGGAACAACGGATCGAACCGCTCATGATCACGGGAGGGGCGCCCCGACCGGAGGTGGTTGGGAGCTGGATACGGAAATGGCGTCCCGACTCCGTGGTGGCGATTGATCCGCTGGTGGCCGGGGCAGCGGAAGCGGCGGGCATCCGGGTGCCGAAGGAAGTAGCGTTTGGATTGTGCGGGGATGCATGGGATAACGAGCGCTTTGCGCGGATCGACGAGAACTCGGTCGTGATCGGGGCGACGGCAGTGGACATGCTGGCCGGCATGTTGCAGCGCAACGAGCGCGGCATCCCGGAGCACCCGGTCAGGATGATGATCGAAGGCGCCTGGGTGGAGGGGCCGAGTGCTCCTTTCAGGAAAAACGTCCGGGGTGAATCACTCCACCGAGAGCCGGGCCTCGCCGTCGGCGAAGCGGGCGCGCACGCAGCCTTCGGGCTTTAGCCAGGCGCGGCGTTGTACGGGGAGGCCGGTGGCCTCGTCGGTGATGATGACGAAACCGCGGTTGAGCACCGAATCGGGGCTGGCCGCCTGCAACCGCTTCCAGAGGCCGAGCAGGCGTTGCGATTCGATCTCCACGCGCCGCTCCGGCGAACGTTCGCGAAACGCCGCCTGCACCTCCGTAAAACGTTGGCGATGTCCGCGCACGGCGTCGGCCAGCGTGGCCTGGAGGCGGTTGGACAGATCGTCGATGCGCAGGAAACCGTGCTCCACCTGCGCCGACGGCACGAGCAGCCGCAGGCGCGTGCGCGCGTGGTCGAGCAGCCGCGTGGCGTCCTCGATGGCGGTGTCGATGTGGTGATGCAGGTCTTCGGCGAGGCGTTCGCAGCGCTCCAGCGCTTTCACGAAACCGCTCGAAATCAGTTCGGCTGCGCCGCTCGGCGTTTCGGCGCGCACGTCGGCGGCGAAATCGCACAGCGTGAAATCGATCTCGTGCCCCACCGCCGAGATGACCGGCACCGGGCAGGCGGCCACGGCGCGCACGAGCGGCTCCTCGTTGAACGCCCACAGGTCCTCGATGCTGCCGCCGCCGCGGCCGATCACGAGCAGGTCGAATATCCCGAGGCGCGCGGCCTCGTAGAGCATCGCGATCATGTCCGCCGCCGCGCCCTCGCCCTGCACGCGCGCGGGCAGCACGACCACGCGGCCGCGCCAGCCGCGCCGGGCGAGGATGCGACAAAAATCCTGCACCGCCGCGCCGGTCGGCGAGGTGATGAAACCCACCGTGCGCGGCATCGCCGGCACGGGCCGTTTGTGGTCGGTATTAAAGAGGCCCTCGTCGGCGAGTTTGCGTTTCAGCGCCTCGAACTCGCGCTGGAGTTTTCCGACGCCGTCCTCGACCACCACGCGCACGATGAGCTGGTACTGGCCGCGCGCCTCGTAAACGCTGACCTGCCCGAAAACGACGACCTGCATGCCGTCGCGCAGCCTGACGGATTGCCGGGCGGCGTCGCCGCGAAACATCACGGCCGAAAGCTGCGCGCCCGCGTCCTTGAGCGAGAAGTACGCGTGTCCGCTGGATTGTAACCGGAGGTTGGATACTTCGCCGCGGACCCAGCCGGCGCGCAGTTGCGATTCGAGGAGCGCCTTCACGCGGCGGGTGAATTCGGTGACGCTTTCGGCGCGGGCGTTGCCCCCGGCGTCGGCGTCGGCGGCGTCAGCGTCGTCGAAGCCGTTGCCGCTGCCGGACGGGGACGAGGGGGGGGGGGGGGGGGGGG
>JAISAX010000352.1 GCA_031266495.1 Opitutaceae bacterium | reverse complement strand
CAACCCCGCGAAATTGACCGCCTCGCCTTCCTGCAAGGCGGCTCCGGCAACTGGGCGCTTCCCCGCCGGCTCGCGGTCATCATTGACGGCAACGACGCGGCGCCCCTGCACATCGAACTCAAAAACGCCCGCGGCAAAGTCCAGGCCGTTCCCCTCAACCGCCCCGTCCGCCAACTCGACATCCGCGTCGAGACCGCATGGCGCGAACCCGGCAAAACCATGCCCTGGGGCGGCTTCTCCGGCATCGGCGCCGCCAGCTACGCTCCCGCCGAGTGGTCCTTTATCGCGGCCCCGCTGCAAGCACACCAAACCACCCTGCGCGTCACCCTCGCTTCGCCTCGTGACACCACGGCCAGCGTAACCGCCCTCATCGACCGGGGCGCCCGAGGGGCCTCAAGCGACATCACTTACGACGTCACCTACAAACACCCCGATCTCGCCGTCCGCACCGGCGCCCACGACTACACCATTGATCTCTCCACGCTCACCGAAGCCCTGCCCTACGACATCCCCCCCCTCCCCCAGAACCTCGACCGGCTCCTCATCACCAGCACCGCCCCCGACATCGGTATCAAAATCGAAACCCTCACGCCGGTTCAACCCGCGCACCCCGAAGCCGTCTGGACCCCCTTGCCCCCGATCAACTTCCCCACCCGCCCGATCGACGGAACCGACTGGCGCGAAGGACTCAGCCACCACACCGCCGGCCGCTTCGCCAACACCACCTACAACGGCCTCCTCACCGAAATCGTCGGCGCCTCCTGGTTCCGCGCCTATGCCGCCAATGGCAAGCAACTCCGCCGCCGCCAGGATTTTGATTTCTACGCCGACGGACAACAAACCGACGACACCGGTCGCGACGAGGAGCTTTGGAAAGTCCGTCTCCGCCGCTCCTACGACGATTCCGAAAAAGTCTCCGTCAACTGGACGACCATGCACGTGGAAATGAAGGTCGAAAACGACACTCTCCGCTACACCTACGGCACCCTCGTTCCCGGCTTCCTCGTCGATTCGCCCCGCACCCTCAACTTCAGCTCCCGTGGCGGTGGCCAGCTCCCCGCCCGCAGCGGTGCGCCCGACGAAGACGAAGTCCGCTTCCGCTCCCTCGCCTCCGCCTCCTCCGGCGGCAAATTCCCCCGCATCGGCCCCGCCGCCATCCTCACCAGCCAGGGACTCCTCACCAAACCACAATCTCTCCACGACCTTCGCGAACCCTGGTTCGTCGGCATCTGGGGTCTCGACGGACGCAACCCGCTCCCCACCTTCTGGGGCGACAAAGCAGTGGCCGTGCTCTTCACCACCGACGCCCGGCAACCCGTCGAGTGGACGCCCGCCGGTCTCCGCCTCCCACCCGGACGCTGGGCCGTCAGCACCGCCTTCCACGGTCTGCTCAACGACAACCGGGACGCCGCAAAACTCGCCGACCGCGCCCGCCTCCTGACTCGTTTACTCCGCAACTACCCCGTCGAATGCCGCGAGTATTACAAAACCAATGACAACACCGTTCGCATCTTTAACGAATTCACCTACGAACCCTGGGGCCGCCCCGACTGGCGTGCCCCCGACTACGCCCCCATCCCCCCCATCTACAGTTGGGGCAAGGATTCACTCGGCTGGACCGGCGTGCCCGGTGGCGCGGGCGTCCCGCCCGCAAGCGTTTGCCTCTCCGTTCCGATGTGGCACGGGCTTCCAGCCCGTGGACGACGCGCAGCGTCGCCGGATCGATGTGGCGCGGGCGTCCCGCCCGCATCCGACGTGGCACGGGCATCCTTGCCCGTGAGCGTTGCCTCTCCGCAATGTGGCGCGGGCGTCCCGCCCGACATCAAGACCCCCGTCGGCCCCTGGCGCTGGCAAAACGGCAACACCCTCACCTACGAACTGCCCCGCTTCGCCGCGCCCCACGCCGCCTTCCCGCGCCGACCCGAGTTCGAAGAAACCCTCACGAAGCTCGATGCCGACATCCGCGACGCCATTGCAAAACCGCCCTTCGCCACCGACTCCAACCACCCGTGGGTCATCGCCTACCACAAACGCTGGTCCCACGCCCTCATCGGCGGCAGCCTCCTCGGCGAACAAGCCCGCGGCGAGCTTCTCGACCTCGCCCGGCCCCTCGTCCATCGCATGTATGCGCCCTCGTCGTGGATTCCCCGCAAAGAGCGTTTCAGCGGCGAGCCGTATTACGTCCGCGGCTGGCGCGACCGCCACATGCTGCCCGCGATGTTCGGCGACCCCAATTCCAACGTCGGCCAGGCTGCGTATTCAACTTATCTCTACGCCAGATACAGCGGCGACTGGACGCTGGTCGAACAACTCTGGCCCCGCATCATGGACACCCTGCGCGTCTTCGAAGTCCTCAACGATTGGGCCGTCCCCCAGACCACCTCGCGCGAAGCCGTCAAATACAGTTCCATCGACATGGACACCATCGCCTACGCCGGCCTGGCCGCGATGGAGCGCATGGCCGAAGTCCTCGGCAAGACCGACGACCTCGACCGCATCGCCTACCTGCGAGCCAAGGTCGCCGCCGCCACCGCCCTCCGCTTCAACTTTGCCCGCTACCTCGACCCGAAAAACAAACACCCCTGGCTTTACGGAGCCGGTTTTGCCGAGGACGGCCCCTCCATCGAAGCCGCCAAAAAAGACTCGGGCGCCAGCCTCGACCACATTGCCATGTGCTTCTCCTGGACTGGCGAAATGCCCGAAATGTCCGGCTTCTACTTCAACCTTCTCGGAGCCGGCTTCATGAGCCAATTCCAGTCCGGTTTCATGGAAAAATATTTCTCCGGGTGGCGCACCATGCCCGTCAACACGACACGCACCGCCACCCACATTGCCATCCGTTCCTTCCTGCCCGACTGGCCCGCCGACAAGCTCCGGGAAGACATCGGCATCTGGCTCAAGCACATCAAGCGGGACACCCCGCCCTACGGCACCGCCGGCATGATCGGCGCATGGAGCGGGCATGACACCGGCGTGTCGCTCATCAACTGGGAACCGGCGCGGTTCGTATCCAGTCAATGGTTACAAACGGAAAAACGCCTCGATGTCGAACTCGCTCACGCCGGCCCCGTCACTCTCGAATTTGCCGCGCCCGGACGCATCGCCGCCATCCGGCTCGACGGAGAACCGTTGCCGCTCGCCGCCTGCACGCAAGCCCCCGCGCTCAACGCCGC
>JAISAX010000318.1 GCA_031266495.1 Opitutaceae bacterium | reverse complement strand
ATTGTGCCTTCCCCCCCCCCCCCCCAGCGGACAACAGACGCATATCTCTCTCCGTTATCCGCCAACCCATTCTTCGGCCAACAAGCCAAGATCATTTCGATCCCCCCGGACCGAAATTCCGTAAAATCCACAACAACCCGTCACACAACAACCCGCCATATAACAAGCTGCATATAACAACCAACCCGCCACACCAATGAAATCACATAAAACATCCCGCCTCTGCGGCCTCGGCGACCTCCGCACCGCAGCCTCCGCCGCCGTGTTCGCCTTCACCGGCCTCACTGGCCTCACCGGCCTCGTCGCCGCATCGCCCGCACAAACGGTCATCTTCTCGGATGATTTTAACAACCAGACCACTGCTACCAAAACCCGGCCAGACGGAGCTTTCGTTGGAGCCTCGGAAACCTTGAAATGGCACGGTGGCTGGTCCAACAATTCCTCCGGTTCCACCAGCAACGTGGATTCCTCGTTTTCAGCAGGGAACGCCACCTATACCAACAGCACGTGCCTTTACTCTTATCTTCTAAGCACGGCCTACACCTCCTATTATGTGGATGCCGATCTGGATACATACGAGAACTATGATCTGAACATCGGCTACCTGCGCATCGAGAGCAAAGGTTCCGTCACACTCAACGCCCGCGCCACCTATACAAACGGCGTCGCGGTCAACGGCGGCTACCAGATCACCTACAGCAATACCTTCACTGGCGATGGTGCGCCTGGCGTCGCAGCTTACCGCATCCAATACTTTGATACGAACAGTGGTACCGCCACTCTTCTCGGCTACATCACCGGAACAACCGCGCTCGTCAATGTCTCCATCGAAGTTCGCGGCAACCAACAAAAACTCTCCATTAACGGGATAGACTACGGCGTGGTGACGACCACCCAGGGGGTTTACGACAACTCCACCGCCGATTATTTCTCCATGGTTCTTCGCGCCGACCAGGGAGCTGTCGCCGGCATCCGCTTCGACGACATTTCTGTCGTCATCGCCACCGTCGCCGTTCCCGAACCCGCCACCGCCTCCCTGTTTCTCGGCCTCGCGGTGCCGGGCGCTGTGTCTGCCCTCCTTGCCATCCGCCGTGCCACGCGCCGCCGGGTAAACTGACACCCACCGGCCACCACGCCGGAGACGAAAAACAACTCCCATCGTCTCCGGCCTGAAATCCAACCCGCTTCCCGCAATCCCTCCCGCCCGCCCGCCCTCTCCCCCCCCCCCCCCTGCTGTTCCTCTATTATTTTATTACCATGCGTTCCGCCATCCGCCCGATCCAGTTCCTGCTCGCAAACATAACCATCGCCATCAGCCCCGCGCTGACCGCATCCGGAACGGCGGCGATGGCGACGCCCTCCCGTTATCTCACGCCCGACGCCAACGGCATTTACAGTGCCCCCGTCATCACCATCCCCACCCCGGCTACAACAAAAACCTTCGCCCCCACGCCTGCCGACTACCGCAACCTCACCCCCTGGGGCGCGGCCAACCTTCGCTACGAACTCAAAAACGCCGGCACAACCGACGCCTTCGTCGAAGCCCGCTCCGGCAAACATCCCGTTGTCGGCGTCATGAAATTCCCTGCACCCGTTCCTGTGGCCGATGCCGTCGTCGAGTTCGAGTATCGCGTCCCCCAGGACATCAATCCCAAGGAAATCCACCTCAACCTCCGCGTTCAGGGAGTGAAAAAACAATACACCATGCGCCTCCCTGTCGCGGTCGGAAAATGGCAGCATGAAAAAATCCCCCTTGCCGACATCGTGGGCGGCGACCGCTGGCGCTTCGCCAAGCCCGAAACCCGCCTCGCCACCAGTGTTGAAGTCGGCCTCATCACCAACGGAGGCGGCCCCGCCACCCTCCAGTTCCGCGCCTTCGGCGTCACCCGCCACCCCTCCTGCTGGGGACCACTTTCCGTTCCCCGGCGTATCAACGTTCCCGCTACTGGCATCGCGCGCACCTTCTCCACCGATGGAGACATTCCCCGTCAGGCATGGCTGCAAGTGATCGCCGACAGTCCCGTCGATGTCATCCTCAACGACGCCCGCCTCGGCCTGGCAACGCTCAAGAATATGGATACACAAAAATGGCCCAACGCCCCCATTCCGGTTGCCCGCGAATTTTTGATCGACACCCACCTCCGCACCGACCGGCCCAACACCCTCATTCTCCGTCCTGCCGCCAACAGCGGCGCCGCCGCCGTTCCCGTCCTTTGCGCGCTCGGATACACCACCACCGACGCGCTGGCGGGCACCTCCACTCGTCACATCCTCGTCTCCGATTCCGCGTGGGGCACCACCGAAAACGCTCCCGCCGACGCCCGACCTTACAAAGGCAACGAACCCGCCCGCTGGGGTGCCATCGTGGACATCTACCCGCTGCGCAACCCGCAAGCCTGGACCACTCCCGCCACCTCCCCCCATGACGCCACGCCCCTTTCCGAAAAAGAACTGGCCGACAAACGCGCCATCGCCTCATCGCTGCGCATCTCGCCGGACGCCTTTCCACAAACCGGCCCCGCCACCCCCTGGCGCACCGCCGCTCCCGGCACCCCGCAAAACCCAAGCAGCCGCTGGAAACTCCTCACCCCGCAAGACAAGCCCTACCACTTCCTCGGCATGCAAGTCATCGGCCTCTTCCCGCGGGAAAACTACCGCTACTACCGCACCATGATGGACCGCTATCCGGGCGAAGCCGACTACCTCGCCGACACCCTCGCCCAGGTAAAAGAACTCGGCTTCAATGGTATTGCTCCCGCCAATACGACGGAAACCGCCTTCCGCGCCGCGCCGGCCTACGGCCTCACACATTTCCAGTTCCTTGGCCCCGCCGGCGGCACGCCGATGAAAAACCACGAAGGGAAAACAATCGGGAAATGGGCGGACCCCTTCAACGAAACCTGGCGCGAAAATTACCGCCAGCGCGCCCGCGACTTCGCCGCCAAATGGCGTGACGACCCCGCCATGATCGGCGTCTTTGTCCACAACGAACTCGGCATGGACGGCTCCGTCAACGGAGCCAGTGTCATCGGCTACATTTACTCTCCCGACTGCCGCGCTGCCTTCGTCAAGTGGCTTGCCCGACGCTACGAAAACGACGTCGCGAAACTCCGCGCCGCCTGGACCCCCGAACTTCCCGCCGCCGCCACCCTGGGCGACTTCGAAGCCGCTCCCGACATCAACCCCGTTTCCGCGCGCAAGACAGCCTCCCCGAAAATCGTATCCGAAGAAGACGGACACGCCGCGCCCCGCCAAGCCGGCAAAGCCCGCGGCGCCGTGCAAACCGATCTCTACGACTTCGCCGTTCATGCCATGGGCGTTTACGCCGACTTCATGCTCGACACGCTCCGGACCGCGCTCCCTGGCAAACTCGTTGCCAGCAACCGCTTCATGGGCAACGCCACCGACGAAATGCTCACCGCATGGAAAAACTACGACCTCATCGCATGGAACGCCTACCCCTTCGGCAAATGGCAGGCCGGCCTCTACACGGAAGGACAGTTGGAAAATCTCCGCCGCGCCCATCGCATCACAGGGAAACCGGCAATCATATCCGAAATCGGACTACAAGCGCTCGACGCCCGCCTCCCCAATCCCTCCGCGCAACTCTACACGCAAAAGCAGCGCGGCGAAGAATACACAAAACTCCTCCGGCAGGTGCACGACGAACTCCCCTTCGTGGTCGGCTTCGTCCTCTTCTGCTGGCAGAACCTGCCCGACACCGAACGCCAGTCCTGGGGACTTCTTGATCAGGACGGGAAACCCTACGCCGACTACGCCGACCGTGTGAAGCAGGCCAACCACACCCTTATGCAAATGCGCCCCGGGTGCGGGGGGGGGGGGCCGGCCGCCCCCCCCCGCCCCCCCCCCCCCCCCCCCCCCCCCCCCCCCCACCCCCCCCCC
>JAISAX010000306.1 GCA_031266495.1 Opitutaceae bacterium | reverse complement strand
GTGTGGCGGGGTGCGTCGGGCGGGGGCGGTGGTGGGGGGGGGGGGGGGGGGCGCCCCCCCCCCCCAGATCATCGCAGGGCAGCGAGAAATGGAGATCAGCACACGTGTCAGTGACGGCGGTGCCAGGCTGCGAAAGCGAAAACGCCAATGGCCGCCAGGGCGGCGAATGTGGCGGGTTCGGGAACAGGCGGGGAAACAGGTGCGTCCTGCGTTACGATGGACAGTTTGATGGAGCTTTTGGCTATGCAGTAGCGATGTGCCGCGGTTGTGTCGGAGTAGTCACCGATGGCCTTGTCCACTTGAAAACGGAAGCTGCTGACGATGGAACCTGACGGGTCGTTGGCATAATCAAGTTTGATCCAGTCCGTGACATCTATGGTGATGTCCGCCCAAAAGCCTGAAGAGGGAGTGGCAGCGGAGGAAGTTACCTGGTTGGAAAAGGAGCTGTCTTCCCAATATGTTTTTCCCATGACGGGGTCCGCTGTCTGCGAGTGATAGAGGGCCAGGTTGCCTTCGCGGCCTGACGAGTTGCTATGAATCTGAAATGTGAGCGTTGCGGAGGCGACTTCCTGCCCGGTGGGGAGATTCTCAAGGGAGAAGGAGACGATGGCACGCTGGATTTCCGCGTTACCTGACCGGATGGCTTGTCCGGCTCCGAGCCATGAGTCGGAGTCCCAGGCGCCGGTACCACTGTTTGGAGCGGCCTGCGCGTTCCATGTGTAGAAGGCGGATTCCCGGGTGCCGTCGATGGTGGCGGCGAAACCGGGACGGGAGGCGAACAACATGGCGATTGCGAACAGTACCAGGGGGATGATGTGCGTGATTCTTGCGTATTTCATGGGTGGATACTCGATTGCGGATGGTTTACTGATTCAATGTCTGGCGTCCGACGTGCCAGTCGAAGAAGAGAGCGTTGCGGTGGTTGGCGTGGACAGGTTTTTGCGGGGAGTTTTTCTGGTAGGCGGTGTTGGTGCCGACGTTTTCCTTGTCGAGTTCGAGGATGGCGCGAGTGGTGGAGAGGTTGGCTTCGGAGGCGAGGCGCGAGTATTTCCAGGGATTTTGCGCAGGGGTTTGATTGGGATAACCCCAAGGGGTTGGGCTGAGGCTGGTGCCGTCGGCTTGCCGGGAGCCGAGGGCGGAAACGGGCGCGTTGTCGGGATCGGCCGAGTTACGGAGCCAGGCGCGGCAGATATAGGAATCGGGGAGGTTGTCGGTAGACTCGCCGCCTTTGAAATTGAGGTAGGGGAATAAATAGCCGTGGAGGTGACTGTCGTTGACGCGGACCTTGGTGCGCATGGTCTGCCCGTAGCAGGGACCGGGGAGGGTGTCCCGGTGGTCATTGATGAAGAGTTGGATGGCGATGCCCCACTGGCGCATGGAGGAAATGCACTGGGCGTTGTCGGCGGCGCCACGAGCTTTGCCGACCACGGGAATGATGATGCCGGCAAGGATTGCGATGATGGTAATGACGGTCAGCAATTCGATGAGGGTAAATGCGCTGATCGCTGGTCGGTGTGTGGGGGGGAGGGGGGGCGGGAGAGGGCGACGCAAAGGGAAATTTGCGGGATAGCAAGGATGGTGCATGCCCCAAGAATAAGGGCTGCCGCCAGCGAATGTGCAATACATCCACTATGCTACCTGTTGCGCAAAACGGACGGCGGTCTTTCCCGGGGCGGAGAGACAATGTGGGCGCGGAGCGTTGCGCCCGATTGCCAGACGCTGTCAATCAATGTGTGCGCAGGCAACTGGGGGATGCCGTGGGCGTTGCGATGGAGGCGATCGACAACGAGGTCCACGGCAGTGCGTCCGATGAGGTGATTGCTCTGTGCCGCGCCTGCTGTGTGAGGATCATCCTCGAACACGCTGAGGCTGGCAAAACCGATGTCGCACGGGAAGCTCATGCCCACCGATTCGAGGCGGGCGCGCATGTAGGAATGCCCCACGATGACATCTGCATCCATGGCGCGTGCTTCGTCGATAACGCTGCGAGGATTGTCGGTCATAATCCGGAAGACTTGCAGGCGTTCATCCGTGATGTCCGGTGCGAGATTCATGGCGGCCTTCCAGTTAAAGCCGACTTTCTCGTTCCATTCCCGGTTGATGCACACGGCGACGCGGCGGTAGCCGAGCAAGTCCAGATGGCGCAGAACGAGGAGCATGGTGCGGAATTGGTGGTTGGTAACGACATCGAGCGCAGGGCTGGCGAGCGTATAGCCCAGGGCGACGCCAGCGAAACCGGTCATATCGAAATCAATGGTGGTGTTGGGGAGTTCTTGCGGGGGCATGATGACGCCCTGAATGTTGCGGGCCTTGAGGACGCGGCGAAGCTTGGCCGGTGTCATGCCTGCTTCGTGAAGCCAGAATTCGTCGAGGTGGTAACCGAGTTCGGAGGCGCGCTTGAGTGCTCCCGCATGGTATTCTCGAAATTCGCCATATTTGAACATGAGATGGCGTTTGGGCCAGTTGTCGATCCATGCCAGGGTGGCCTGGTAGCGGGGGCGGCGGACGGTTTTGCGGTAGGCGTTGAGCGCCGTGAGCATCGGGTCGGGCGTGTAGCCCAGGCGGGCGGCGGCGTCCTGGACGAGTTGGCGGGTGGCCGGAGGGAGGCGGGGATGGTTGTTGAGCGCGCGGGCGACGGTCGTGAAATGCAGGCCGACTTCACGGGCAATGTCGCGGACGGTGACGCGGGGCGGCATGGCTTGTTCTCCGTTTTCGCCGGCACGGATGCGACGCTTTTTCGTCACTGCGGGATCCGCAGCTCCATGCCGATGCGCAGGGGGGTGTTTTCATTGGCGAGCTGGTCGCGGTTGGCGGCGAGGATGTCGCGCACGCGGGCGCGGTTGTTGTAATATCGCTGCGACAGGCTGGAAAGCGTGTCGCCGCGAACCACCACGTGGCTGCGCATGGCGTAACGGGAAGGGGGGG
>JAISAX010000276.1 GCA_031266495.1 Opitutaceae bacterium | reverse complement strand
GACCCCCCCCCCCCCCCCCCGGACGCCCACCCCATGCCACCCCGCACTATTCGCAACACCGGCATCATCACCCGGGCGATTGTCATGGAACGTCCGCTACAAGCCGCGTTCCGCGACATCCGCCTGACTCCGCTCACGCCCGGCAGCATTCTTTGCCGGACGACGCTCAGCGCCATCAGCTCCGGCACCGACATGAAAACATGGCGCGGCGAGCAGCATCCCGAACAATGCTGGTTCCCGCTCGTGCCCGGCTATGAAAACGTCGGCATCGTCGAGGAAATTTTCCCTGACGAAACAGGGATGCTCGCCGCCACCGCCATCGCGCCCGGAGCCACGCCGCTGCGCGTCGGCGACCGCGTGATGATCAACGAATGCCGCCGGTTTGCCGACGTGTGCGCCTCCTGGGGCGGCAATGCCCGCCACGTCATCAAGAACGCGACCACCGCCACCGCGCCCTTCGATTACCTCGCCAAAATCCCCGACAACGTCAGCGATGCCGACGCCTCGCTCGCCTACCTCGCGTGTGTCGCGCTCAAGGGAATCCGCCGCTTCACCTTCGCGCCGGACGGCGGCGACGGGGAAACCGTGGTCGTGACCGGCGCTGGCATTCTCGGACTGAGCGCGTTGCAAATCCTCAAAAACCTCGCGCCCGCCGCCACGCTCATTGCCATCGACCAGTCGCCAACCGCCTGCGCCGCCGCCCGGCACTACGCCGACCACGCGCTTGTCGCCGACGGCTCCGAAATCCCGAAACTTCGCGAAATCACCAACGGACGCATGGCCGGCAAACTCCTTGAATGCACAGGTTCCCCGCGCCTGCTCGCCAACCTGTATCGCTACATCAAGGACGGCGGCTGGCGATGCGACGGCAACGACGAACCCGCGCACATCCACCTGCAAGGCGATTATCCGGGCCGCGTGGTTTTGGACAACTGGCACCGCTGGTTCGTCAAAAACTGCAAGGTAACGATGACCTGCGCCTACGCCCCCGGCGCGAAAGAACAAATCCTTGCCTGGATGAGCGCGGGCAAATTCACCACGCGACATTTTCTTACAAAAATCCGCGACGCCGCCGACTGTCACGCCGCCTACGCCGGCAAACAAAAAAATCCCGGCGACAACACAAAAATCCTCTTCCGCTGGGACTGACCTCCCCCCCCCGCGCGCATCGTGTATCACCTTTTCCATCACTAGCCATGAGCATTACATTCGGCACGGCATCCTGGGGTTTCCGCGAAACCCCGCTCGAACAACAACTCGCCATCACCCGCACGCTCGGATTGACGACCCTCGAACTCGGCATTGCCGGGCACGAAAACGACGTGCTCCAGACCGGAGCCACGGACGAGACGATCGGGAGCGTCCGCGCCCTTTTCAAAAAACACGGCATTGCCATCACGCACGCCTCGACCGGCAACGATTTTACCTCCGCCGATCCCGTCGCCGTCGCCGCCGACCTTGCCAAGGTGAAAATTGTCATCGAAATCGCCCGAAAACTCGACATTCGCTTCCTGCGGATTTTCGCCGGATTTTCCGCGATGGAAGACGTTCCCGCGGGAGGCGACCGTTGGCGGCGCATGGTTGCCAGCCTCAACGCCGCCGTCGCCCATGCCGCCCGCCACGACATCGTGCTCACGGTGGAAACGCACGGCGGCGTGCGTGGCGTCCCGCAAATCCCCGGAAGCGTAGTGCATTTTCACAGCACCTCGACCAGTCCTCGCCATCTCGAGCGCTGGCTCTCCGAAGTCGACCCGCGCCTGCGCCTGCTCTTCGACCCCGCCAATCTCGGTGCTGTCGGAATGGATACAGAAAAAATCATCGCGCTCTACGACCTCCTGCGTCCGCGCATTGCCTCGATGCACCTGAAAGATTTCCGTCCCGCGACGAACGCCCGAAAAACCTCCGCCACGCTGGAGGCGCCCGCGAACGCCTCCGACATTGGCAAGGCTGTTTTCCCCTGTGCCGCAGGCGAAGGTCCGTTGGACTACAACCGCCTGCTTGCGGCCTTTGCCGGCTACGAGGGAGCAGGTTTTATCGAATACGAACTGACAGCCGACATCGAGGACGGCCTCCGTCGTTCCCTCAAGACGCTGCGAGCCTGAAGGATGCAACTCGAAAAGAGGACAGGAATAAATCCGTGGCATGGGCATCCAGTCCGTGAGCGTTGCCTCGCCGTTCCGACGTGGCACGGGCTTCCAGCCCGTGGACGGCGCGAAGCGCCGCCTCTGTATGTGTGCCCGTTGGACGTTCCCTGCAAATCACGCTGCGGGCGCACGTAAAGTGCGCCCCTACAAAAACGACCTCTGCGTAACATCAGGGAATGATGAGGTTACGCGGCCAGGCGTACCCTCACATAACCCGTCGCCAGCCGGGCGTAGGCATCGCACTGGTTGCGTTGCCAGGCTCCGTCGCGACCTTGCTCGCCGGCCAACAGACCGGCCACGCAACCGGCGGCTTCGATTGATGCGCGGGCATCGATCAACAACGCCCGGGTGCGTCGCGCCAGCACGTCCTCGACCGTGCGGGCCATTTCCTGCCGCGCGTGCCAGATCACCTCGGCGCGCAGATACGGCAGGGCAGGGTGAATCCGTTCCGCCCACTCCGGGCGTGAATTCGCGAGCGCCCGGACGCCGGTTGCATCGGCGCCGTAAACCGCCAGCGATCCCGCCGCAGCCTCGCATTCATCGCCGACACCGGTCGCTCCACGCACCGGCATGTCCGCCGTGCGGCAAGGCCGGCGCGCCAGACCGGCGAGTTTTTCGACGTGGTTGATCACGTCCTCGGCCATGCGCCGGTACGTCGTCCATTTGCCTCCGGTGATCGTGATCAGTCCGGTTTTCCCAACTACGATGGTGTGGTCGCGTGACAACGCCGCCGTGCTCCCGCCGTGTCCCGATTTCACCAGCGGACGCAGCCCGGCGAATACGCTCAGCACATCTGAATCCGTCGGATCGAGCGCGAGGTATTTTTGAGCGTGAGTCATCACAAATTCGTATTCCTCGTCCAGCGCCCGCGGCTCCAGACTCGCGGCGGGGCGCGGTGTATCCGTCGTGCCGACAACCACGCAATCATGCCACGGCACGGCAAACAGCACGCGTCCGTCCGCCGTCTTCGGCACCATCAAGGCCGCGTTGCCGGGCAGGAATTTCTTGGGAAGCACAAGGTGGATGCCCTGGCTCACCGTCACCAGATCGGTCGCCGCCGGTTCGGCCTGCTTGCGTAGTTCATCAACAAATACTCCGGTGGCATTGATGACGGCTTTGGCGTGGACCTCAAATTCCGCGCCGTCGCCGCCGCCGGCCCCCGCCTCCTCGTCGTGCACGCGCACGCCCTTGATTTGCCCGTCCCCGCCTTTCACAAAACCGGTGCACTTGCAGTAATTGACGACCACCGCGCCGAGTCCGGCTGCTGTCTGCGCGAGATTGATCGCCAGGCGGGAGTCGTCGAACTGCCCGTCGTGATACAGCACGCCGCCCTTCAGACCGCGTGTCTCGACGGTGGGCAGGCGGCGCACCGTTTCGTCGCGACCCAGAACCAGCGAGCGGCCCAGACCGAGCCGTCCCGCCAGCCGGTCATAGACCTTCATGCCAATGCCGTAAAACGCCTGTTCGAAGCGCGTGTAGTTGGGTATCACGAATTCCATGTTGTGCACCAGATGCGGCGCGTTTTTCGCCAGGCGTCCGCGTTCGTGCAGCGCCTCGCGGACGAGCTTGACGTTGCCCTGTTTCAGATAACGCACGCCGCCGTGGACGAGTTTTGTCGAGCGGCTCGACGTGCCTTTGGCGAAGTCGTCCTGCTCGACCAGCGCCACGCGATGCCCGCGCGCCGCCGCATCGACCGCCGCGCCAAGTCCGGTCGCGCCGCCGCCGATGACGAGCACGTCAAAAATCTCTCCCGCCCGCAGGCGGTTCAGGTGTTCGTTACGATTCATTGTCTGGTTCATGATGGGAGCGGGCGGGGGGGGGGGGAGGCTGCCAGGTGAAGGATTGCGCATCACGTGCGTCCTGTGTACCGGTTTCCGGATACGCCGGTGGCAGTGGCTTCGTGTATGAGTTTTCCCAGTTCACCCACGTCCCCGACCACGAGGTCGGGGCGTTGCCGCGGGGGCAGGGTTTCGAGGTCGGCCAGCGTCGCCTCGCCGGTGAGCACGAGCACGGCAAGCGCGCCGCTGGCCCGGGCCATGGCAACATCGGTCGTCAGGCGGTCGCCGATCATGGCCACCTGGTCCATGCGCAGATTGTGGCGCGCGCAAATGGGAGCCAACATGCGCGGATCGGGCTTGCCGACGACCACCGGGGAGACGCCGGTGGCGCTTTCCAGGGCGCGGCAAATCGCGCCGCAATCGACCAGCACGGTGGGCTGGTCGGTCGGGCAAACGAGGTCGGGATGGGTCGCGATGAAGGGGCGTCCCTGCGAGATCCACCACGCGGCGCGGCAGAGGCGTTCGTAGCCGAGCGTCATGTCGAAACCGACGAGAACGGCGTCGGGTTCGTCTTCGCAGGAGAGGAAGCCGAGGCTGCCCAGCTCGCACTGCATGCCGGGTGTGCCGAGCACGAAGAGACGACGCGCTCCCGGCAACTCGCGTCGCAGATAATCCGCCGTCGCATGGGTCGAGGTGAGCACCTGGTCCGCGGTCGCGGGCACGCCCATCTTTTTCAGCTTGCGCAGATAGTCGTCGCGGCTGCGTGACGAGTTGTTGGTCAGAAAGGTGAAGCCGATGCCGGAGGCTTCGAGTCCGCGGAGGAAGGGCACGGTGCAGGGAAAGAGGCGGGAACCGAGATAGAGGGTGCCATCCATGTCGAGCGCGAGATGGCGGATCGTAGATAATTTCCGGATACATTTCCGGCCGATGCCGCGAGGGACGGTTTTCATGGCTGTTTTTCTCCGGGAGCGGCGAGAGCGTAGGCCACGCCGGTGAGGTGGCTGTTGATACGGCGGAAGCCGTTCAGGTAGTCGATGAAGTAGCTGCTGGTGACGGCGGTTCCGGCTTCCGCGGCAATGGCGTTGGTGGCGCGCAGGCGGGTGAAGTAGCCTTGCTGGAGTTCGCGGCAGTGCTCGTTAAAACCGCGCTTTCCGGATACGAAGGCTTGCGCCCGTTCGGCGCCTTCCGGGCCGAACAGGCTGACGGCGCCGTCGAAGCGGGCGAGCAGGCGGTTGTAAACTTCCTCAAGATCGTGCCACTCGGTTGCCGTCAGGACGGCGCCCTCCACTCGTTGTTTGATGGCCAGGTCACAGAGATGTTTGTCGAGCAAATCGCCAACGGCTTCCATCTCCACGGCGAAATTCATCAACGCGACCTGCCACCGGGTGTCGCGGGCATTTTTTTCACCGCCGATGTGGCTGAGGTATTCGATCAGCTCGCGGTTGTACCAGTCCACCTTGTCATCCTCCTTCTGGATACGCCGGGCGAGGGCGGTGTCGCCGGTGCGGCAGGCGCGCCAGAAGCCCGTCAGTTGCGCGCGCACGCGGTCGGCCATGCGCAGCGTTTCGCGCGTGGCGCGGGCAAGCGCGACGGAGGGCGTGTCGAGCGCCTTCGGATCGAGGTGGCTCACCTCGGCTCCGCCGCCTTCGCCGGGCGGCACGGTCGAGGGTTCGGGCACGATCAGGCGGGCCAACCGCATGATTTTTCCGAGTAGTGGCAACATGAATACTCCGGCGGCGGCATTGAACCCGGTGTGAAACATGACGGACTGGTGCGCGAGGCCGCCGGGCATGGACGCGAACAGCCGCGCCGCCACTCCGGGCAGCCAGAGCAGGGGCAGGGCGAGGGCGAGCTTGGTCAGCAGATTGGCGACGCCCAGCCGTCGCGCCTCCGTCGCGCGCCACCCGACGAGGAGCGAACTGACGCCCACGCCGGCATTGGTCCCCAGCACCCACGGGATGAGTTCGCCCGCGCCGAGCAGACCGGAGGAGCAGAGTCCGATCCCCAGGCCAACGGTGGCCGTGGAGCTTTGCAGGCCGACGGCAAGCGCAGCGGTGCCGGCGAAGATCAGCGCCGGGTGTCCGTGCAACAACATAAACGCCTGCCTGGCGTCGGCGGACTCCGCCACGCTGGCCGCTCCGCCGCCGATCATTGTCATGGCCATGAAGATGAAACCGAGCGCGAGCAGGCACTGGCCGGCGCCGCGCAACAATTCGCGGCGGGTGTAAATAAAACCCGCGACGCCGACCGCCACCAGCACGCCGGCAAAATCCTGCACGCGCACGGCCATCAGTTGCGCGAGGATTGTCATGCCGACATTGGCGCCCAGCAGCATGGCGAGGACGCCTTCGGCGCGCAGCCTCCCGTCGCCGAGTAGTTGCACGGCCATGATCGAGATGGTGGTGGAGGACGGCGACACCGCTCCCGCCGCCACGCCGGCGCCGAATGCTTTCCACGGGCGGGCGGCGAGCCTCGACAGCCACCCGATGAGGCGCCCTCCGAAGAGCCGGTCCAGCCCTTTGCGCAGAAAGCGGATGCCAAAGAGGATCAGCCCCACGCCGCCAAGAATGGCCACCGTGCTGTTCATGTGCAGGCTCCCTTCACTCCTTGCCTTCCAGCCCCGCGCGAACAAGGGCGGGACGGTCCGTGGCGATGGCATCGACGCCCGCCGCCGCGAGGTCGCGGGCCTTGGCCGGATCATTGACGGTCCACATATAGAGCAACAGACCCGCGTCATGCACGCGCCGCACAAACGACGGACTGACCGGCCAGCCGCGGTCGAGATCCAGCCCGTCAAAACCGGCCTCGCGGCAGATCGCAATCAGTTCTCCCAGCGCCTCGGTGGAGCGTTCCTTGTAATCCCCGGCAAGATACAATGCCTTGCACTCCGGCATTGCCGTTTTCGCCGCGCGCAACACCGCTTCGTCAAAGCTTATGAACTCCACTTGTTCGCTCCGCACGTGGCCGCCGGCCACGGCTTTTCCGATTTCGCGTTTCAGCGCCGGCACGACTTTCGGGCCGCCCTTGATTTCGATCAGGAGTTTTTTCGTTTTGTCGGCGGGGATCGTCGCCAGCACTTCGGCGATCACGGGCACCTTTTCACCGCGCCACGTCTCGCCTTTCCATGCGCCGGCATCCAGGGCGCGAACCGTGGCCAGGTCGAGCTCGTCCACGCGGGCATCCAGCCCGGCGGTACGCTTGAGCGTGGGATCGTGCAACAACACGACCGCGTCGTCGGTGGTTACGTAAACGTCGCACTCCGCGCCGTCCGCCTGCTGCGTCCAGGCGAGTTTGAACGAGGCCACTGTGTTCTCCGGAGCGTCCCGGGATGCTCCGCGATGGGCTATGATTTCGGTTTTGAATGACATGGGAAATTCAGTTGCTGACAGCGATCTGTGTGTGTGGTGGTGGCGATGTGTGGTGTGTGCGTGTGTGTGGGGGGGGGGGGAATGTTGATATCCGTCAAATGGATACAGCTTCATTGCGCGGAGCCGTGGAGGAGACGGGCCAGCGTCCGCCAGCGCCGAACAGGTGTTCCAGCGCGGGCGCCAGCGCTCCCGTGCGTATTGAAAAATCAAGTACCGTAAAACGCCGTCTGATTGTCTGCGCCTGTCCGAATGCCATCCGCAGCCGTTCGCGCGTGATGCCGATTTGTTCCGGTTCGCGCGGCGCGCCCGCCTTGGCGAGACGTTGCCTGATTTCAGCGAACGACAGCAGTTGCGCTCGCAGCCGCACGCGTAGCGACGGCCACACTACGGACAATCGCTGCAACTGGGCGCGCAGGGCTTCGCGGGGAATCCACTTGGCCGCCAGCTCCGTGCGGGCGAGAGCCGCCAGTTCGTTGTTCCACCAGCGGGCGTCCGGCGGCGCGCCGGTTTCCGCCGCCGCCGCCGCCGCGGCTTCCGCGGAGCCGGGCCAGGCGGCGCAACAGGCGTCGATGTCGAGCCGCGCCGGGTTCCAGTTGTCCAGCAGCCATTCGTAAAGCGCCGTCACGGCCAGCGTGGCGATGCCGACCTTGAAGCCGTGCGAAGGCGCCGCGCCCTGGTGCTCGTGATGCTGCATGTCCCAGAGGTGGCTGAACTGGTGTTCCGCGCCGGAGGCCGGGCGGCTGTTTTTTGTGCGCTGCATGGCAAAGCCGCCCAGCATGAGACCTTCGGTCAGTTGCCGGACCGCCTCGTGGTCTCCGGCGGCGATGCCCGCCGGATTGGCGAGCGCGTTGCGCAATCCGCCCTGCACGATGCGCCATGCCGGACCATCCACCGGCTCCACGCCGAGAGCGTCGGCCACCAGCCAGTCGGCGCCCGCGGTGATCTTGGCCAGCAGGTCGGCGTAGCCAGCCGCGCCGAGGGGAGGGGGGGCCTTGGCGATTACCGCTACATCGGCCAGGACGGCACGAGGAGCCGGACACGAAAATGTCTGCTTGAGTCCGTCGCGGGTGATCGACGCGCCAAACGCCGTGTAGCCATCCATCGATGCCGCCGTGGCGACCGTCATGTAGGGACGCTCGCACAGCCGGGAGGCGAGTTTTGTCAGGTCGTTGATCGTCCCGGACCCCGCGGCGACCGGCACGACGCGCGCTCCCGCCGCGTGATCGGCCGCCCGCAACGCGGCTTCCAGTTTTCCGGTGTAGTCGTAATTTGCATACACTTTGCTGTCGAACAAAAACGCGTCCACGCAACGCACCCCGGCGGAACGCAGGGCGGCGTCCACGGCCCGGCCCGCGGCTTCAAACGTATCCGGATCGGCGATAACGATGGCCGGGGTTTCCGGGCCGAAACACTCGCCGAACAGCGAAGGCGTCCGGGCGAGCACGTTTTCCCCGATGACCAGCGCCCGGGTTTCGTCGGCCTCGGCCAGCGCTTCGTCGGGCGACATCGGGCGCGGCGAGGAAAAGCCGGATTCCACCGGTTTTGGCGGCGTCCATGTTTTCATGGCGAGCAGGGTCACATCGGGGTGATCGGTGGCGAAGGACTCGACGCCCAGATCCATCAGTTTCCGGTAAACCGCTTCGCTGGCGCCGCCCCACGGGAGCGACTGGAAGAGGATGCCGCGTCCGCGCAACTCGGCGGCGGCTTCCCTGAAAAACGCATCCGATGGCGTGAACGGATCGACGCTGTCACGGGTGATCTTGTCGGGCGGCAGCCGCAGCGATGCGTGCACCTGCACTTGCGTGATGCCTTCGAATCCGTGATCCCGCATTTCACGGAACCGGTTTTTCAGTGGAGTTTCGTCGGGGTTTCCCCACGTGCCCATCCAGTAGAGCGTGCGCGCACCCTCCCCGCACAGCGCCATCCAGCGTCGCAGGAGCGCGTACTCGCTCGATGCGAGAATGACCTGGTGGAGGACGTCCGCCGACTTCACCGCATGCGCGAGCGCTTCCGGCGAGGCGTCCTTGAGATCCAGATACAACTCGCGTTTGGGCCTCCCGCGCATCAGCGAAAATATCCCGTCGAGCCGCGGCACGCGATGACCGCAAAAACCGGACCCCTTCCACGAACCGGTGTCCATCCGCGCCAGTTCCGTCCAGGTGACGTCGGCCACGCTTTTGGCCGCGAGGGCCGGCCTGGTTTGTGCCTCGGCGATTACCCGGGCCAGGGTGTTGTCGTGAAAGGCCACCAGCACACCGTCGCTCGTCGTGCGCACATCGGCTTCGGGGATTGTGCCCAGGGACCAGCCCAGTTCAAAGGCCTCGCGGGTGTTGTCGGTGCTCAGGTGGCCCGCGCCCCGGTGGCTCTGGATGACGAAGGCGAAGGGATGGTTTGCCTGGATTTTGTTATTCATTCCCAAAAAATCGGAACCCATTCAAATCCTGTTGGAGAGAATTTCAATTGTTTATTTTAGAACAGATTATGATTTTTTTATCCCAAAGAAATCCAAATCCGGAATCATTCAAGGAGGTGTTTTTCGGCAAAAACCAGGAAAACCCAGGTCAACGAACTCGCCAAACCGGACAAAACCCGGCAGACGGGGTTGGTATCCAAAAGACCCATGCTTCCCGCGCAACGTCATCAGGCCATACTCGATCTTCTCGAAACCGAAGGAACCGTGCGCACCCTTCCGCTGGCGAAGCGGTTCAGGGTGACGGACGAAACCATCCGCCACGATCTCGACGCGCTGGCCGCGGCCGGACATCTCCTGCGTATCCACGGGGGGGCTACACGGGGAAACGACACCCGCCACGATCTTCCGCTTCCGGAGCGCGCGGCGCTGCATCCGCGGGAGAAAGCGCTGGTGGCGCGCGAGGCCGTCAAGCTTATCCAGCCGAGGGACACCGTGTTTTTCGATGCCAGCTCCACGGTGCTGACGATGACGCGGTTTCTCGGACCCCAGCCAGTGACTGTCCTGACCAACGCCCATCACGTTGTAGTTGCTCTCGGAGGACGCCCCAATTGCGACCTGATTTGTACGGGGGGCAACTACGAGGAGCGTTCGCGTTCCTACGTCGGGCCAGGGGCGGAGGAAGCGCTGCGGAGGTTTGTGATCCGGTGGATGTTTGTCGGGCTGGACGGCCTTCATCCCGAACTTGGCGCCAGTGAACTCAATCCCGGGCAGGCGGTTTTGAAGGAACGCCTGATTCCTCGCGCAGAAAAACTGTGCGTGGTGACCGACCATTCCAAACTGGGTCGCACGACGCCGTTTCTTTTTGCGCAACCGGAGCAGATCGACGTGCTCGTCACCGACGCCGCCGCGCCCAAAGACATCCTCGCGCAATTCGAATCCAGAGGAGTGAAAATCATCCTGGCACATGAAGAGGTGCTTGTCCGTCCGATACCGGCTTCCTGCGGGGCGGCGAAGGGATCGGTCGGGCGAAGGCAGGCGTGACTCCGCTTGTCGCTGAAAGTTACGGAGCCGACGAACCCGGATTGGAGCACTTCGAACAGGCGCTTACCGACGATGAAGTCTGCGTTTTCTATACCTTCCCAAAACACCGACCCGAAGGGGCAAGCCATAAGGGGTCAAACCTGAATGGCACTTAGTTAGAGTCTGTCCATAAAGTCAGCGATTTTATTTTTTTTGGTGACGCGAAAGCCTTGGGGGCAAGTTGGAGGTGCATGGGCATGAGTAATTCCGATTATCTGTGTATTTGATGCAATAA
>JAISAX010000211.1 GCA_031266495.1 Opitutaceae bacterium | reverse complement strand
GAGAGGGGCGACGCACTTCACTGCGGCATCCCGCCGAGCGCAGCCGCGAGGGCGCGCAGCCGGGCGTGGCTCTTTACGCCGGGTGAATCCTCGACGCCGCTGTTCACATCAACAAACTGCGCGCCGCTGCGGGTGATCGCGTCGGCGACATTTTGCGGATCAAGGCCGCCGGCGAGGATCCAGGTTTTTGTAGGGAACGCCTCGCGATGGCGCGCAAATTTTTGCCAGTCCCCTGTCCGGCCCGATCCGCCGAAGCTCCCGGCATCGAATGTATCCAACAAAAATGTGCCCGCGAGCGGCAGGAGCAACGGTGACACCTCCGCGCCGGCCGGCAGCCGCGGTGCGAGCCAGAGACGTTCGCGGCCGACGAGTTTGCTCCATTCCATGACGAGCGAACGCGGCACGGTCGGGTTGAAATGGATCTGGAAAAAATCGAACCCCGCCCGCAGGGCTGCGGTGAGATCGGCCAGCCCGGGCTCGACCATCACGGCCACGCGCCGGGGGGCGCCGGGAGCGCCGGTGGCGGCGGGCAGACCGGGGCGCAACGCCTCATATCCCGTCATGGTCACGCGTCGCGGGGATTTGGGGTAGAAGATGAAGCCGAGGAAATCCGCCCCCAACTCCGCCGCCACGACGGCGTCTTCCGCGCGGGTGATGCCGCAGACCTTGAGCGCGATTGCATGGATCATGTCACGAAAGCAAACGGGCGAACGGGGCGGAGCGCAAGGCGTGCGGAAAAATCCGGGGCCGGACGCTGGCGACTCATTCCTCCTTTCCGGCAAGCATCCGCGCAGCCTGTCCGGGCGCAAACGCGCTTGACTGCCGCGCCGGTTCGCCCGGATACGAACGGCATGTCCCCCTCCGGCCAGGTCAATCTCCAGCAAGTGGCCGAACGCGCGAACGTGAGCGTAAGCACGGCCTCGCGCTGCCTGCGCGGAGACACCCGATTTGCGGCGGAGACGCGTCAACGCGTGGAGGCGTCGGCGCGCGCGCTCGGCTACCGGCCCGACCCGATGCTGCGCGCCCTGATCGCCTACCGGACGCGCAAGAAACGCCTCCCGGTGCGCGCGGAAATCGCGTGGCTGCACCCGTACAAAAGCGGACTGGGCAAAGCCCCCGTGCCGCGCCACCGGTTACTATCGATGTTTGCCGGCGCGCGGCAGCGGGCGGAGACGCTCGGCTACCGCCTGGTCGAAATGGCCTTGCCTGACGAAGCGGCGGTGCCATCGGTGCAACGCATCCTCACCGCGCGCGGCATCGAAGGCGCGGTGCTATGCTCCGTGCGCCGCTCGCCCGTATGCGCGGGGCTGGATTTTTCGCGCATGGCGGCGGTGACCATCGGCTACCCGACCGGGGAACAACCCGGTTTCCCGACAATCGTGCCCCATTATTTTCGCGGAGCCGTGCGGGCGCTCGACGAACTGCGCCGCCGCACCGGACGCAGGATCGGGCTGGCGCTGTTTGACGACACCGATGCGCACACCGACCACCTCATCCACGCCGCATTCGGTTACATGCGCGATGTGTATCCGGAAATCACATGGCCCCCCGCCCTCATCCGCCGGGAAACCTGGAAAACCTGCATCGAAACCTTCCGCCAGTGGTACCTTGAACATCGCCCCGACAGCATCCTCAGCAACGAATGGCGCATCATCCACGTAATCCTGCACCAAGGACACGCCGTGCCGGACGACGTCAACGTGGTGCTCACCGACATCGCCCACCCCACCGCCGTATGCGGAGGCAACTACGAAAACGCCCAGACGCTCGGCGTGTGCGCGATCAACCAGATCGACGGCATGATCCGGCAACGTGAATTCGGCCTGCCCGGACGGATACAACACACATTTGTCGAAAACCCCTGGATGGACGGCCCCACCATCCGTCCACTGGCCGACGCGACACCGGAAGAACTCGCCCGGCGTGCCGACGAGACGCGCCGGTTCAGGCAGATGCAAGTGCCGCCGCTGCCGAGGAAATCCTTTGCCCATCACCTGCCCGACATCGGTTACGGCTACGGCGTGCCTGCCCCCGTGCGGGTTTAGATGGAGACGCCCTCGCAATCGCGCTCGCAATCGGAAACCGGCGGCTCCGTTTTTCCGTTCGTCAAACGCATCCACCCATTTCTCCTCTGAAACGAAAAACGGGGTTCGTTGCATCTATTGCATAAACTTTACCGGCGCGCCTCTCCGCGCTTCATGGCGGGCAGATTTCCCGATGCGATCCAGCGCACCCTGCTTTTTTCCTGTCGTCCATCCGCCATTCTTCCCTTCCCGTATGAAAACAGTCATCCGCCTCCGGTCCCGCCTCTCCCCGATTGCCACCGGCCTCGCCCTCCTCGCCGCCCACGCCTTGCCGGCATCGGCCGCAACCACGCGCATCGTGGAGCGTATCGAAGTGGACCGTATTTTCTCCGGCCTTACAGTCGGCTTCCAGTCACTCACCGACGAGGCCAACAACCGCCAGTATGTCGCCTACTACGACGCCAACCGCGACATGGCCGTCGCCTCGCGCGCTCTCGATTCCCGCCAATGGACCAAACGTGTGCTGCCCACGCGTGTCGGCTGGGATTCGCACAACTACGTCACTCTCGCGCTCGACCGCGACGGCCACCTCCACGTCACCGGCAACATGCACTGCGCGCCGCTCATCTATTTCAGGACAACAACCCCCGGCGACGTGATGTCGCTGCGTCCTGTGGCCCGCATGACAGGCGCCCGTGAAATGCGCGTGACGTATCCGCAATTCATCAAGGGCGCCGACGGCGAACTGATCTTCACCTACCGTGACGGCGAAAGCGGCAACGGCGACACGCTCTACAACCACTACGACGAAAAAAACCAACGCTGGACCCGGCTGATGGACAAACCGCTCTTCGACGGCCAAGGCATCATGAATGCCTATCCCGTCGGTCCCGTGCGCGGCCCCGACGGCGCCTGGCACCTGACCTGGGTCTGGCGTGACACGCCCGACGCCGGCTCCAATCACGACCTCTCCTACGCCCGCTCGCGCGACCTCGTTCACTGGGAGACCGCCGGCGGCAAACCGCTTCCCCTGCCCATCTCTCTCCGCACACCGGGTTCCGTCATCGACCCCGTCCCGCCGGGCGGCGCCATCATCAACGGCACCGGTCGCATCGGTTTCGATGACAGGCAAAGAACCGTGCTCTCGTATCACAAATATGACGACAAAGGCGCGACCCAGATTTACCTCGCCCGCGATGAAGGCGGCGTCTGGAAAATCACCCGCCTCACCGACTGGAATTACCGCTGGTCTCCCGGCGGTGGCGGCACGATCTCCTTCGATGTGAGCTGTTCCGGACTCCGCCACGATCCGCGTATCGGATACTACATCGGACTCGAAAACAGGGTCGAGGGGCGCGGCGCGTGGCGCGTCGATCCGGCGACGCTGAAACTCGGCGAAAAGCTGCGCGCCGACGAGTTGCCCGCCTGGATCCCGCCCGAACTCCTGCGCCGCACCGGCGAAGACCCGCGGCTGACGGTGCGCATCCCGTCCGAACCAGGAAAAATGTATCCGGGAAGACGTTACCTGTTGCGATGGGAATCGCTCCCCTTCAATCGCGACCGTCCGCCCGAACCACCGATCCCGGCTCCAGGCACGCTGGAAATGATCACAATCGAAACACTCGAAACATCCGCCAACTGACATATCCCTCCCCCCCCCCACACACACACCATTCCGTTCCTGTTCCCGTTCCTGTCCCGTTTCCGCATCTCTTGTCTTTCCAATGAAAATACGTCTCTTGTCTGCAACTCTTGCCATTGCCACCTTGTTTGCGTTCTCGCTCCGCCTTGAGTCCGCCGCGGAAAACACCGGGATGCCGCTCCGGCTCCGCTACGATTTCGCCGGAGCGGACGGGCAATCTGTCCCGGATGTTTCCGGACATGGCCGCAACGGTGTGGTGGCGGGCAAAGCCCGGGTCGCCCCGGCGCCCGACGCCATTGCGCCACGCAGGAACGCGCTGGACAACACCACTGCCGTCATGGGTTCCGCGACCGGAGGGACTGGCGGCGGCGTCCGTTACGCCGGTCCCGCGTGGGGACCGCAAAAAGCATTTACCGTGACGATGTGGTTTCGCACCAATCCCGGCCAGCCGCTCGCCCAGGGCACGCGCCTCTGGGAACTTCACGGAATCGCACCAGGAGTCCTGCTCCTCGGGATCAGCCAGGGAAGGCTGACGGTCAATCTCGGGGAAAAATCCATCCTCACGCACACCACCCCCCGCCCGTTGCTCCAGGAAACCGGCAAGTGGGTGTTCGTGGCCTTTTCTTGCGACGGCACCTATGAACGCGACAACCTGCGCCTTTTCATCGGTTCCGAAACCGACCCGATCCAGACGATTGCCATTGCCACCACCGCGGAGCCGCTCTGGGCGGAGCCGGCTGGCAGGATCGAACTGGTCGCCGGTTCCAACATCGCCAACGGACGCGCCCTCGCCGGCTGGCTCGACGACATCCGCGTCTATGGTCATGCCAATGACACTACGGGCGCGCTCCTCCTCCCCGAATGCCAGACCGTGCTCGATGAACGCGTGAACCCGTCCGTCAAATAATAAACCGTCCAACCTCCCCCCCCCCCTCCTCCTTGTTTGCCCGCCATTCTTTTCCTGTCTCCCAACCGTATCCAAATCCACACTCCATCATGAAAACACAAATCACAGCACTCGCGGCATCCCTTGCCAGCCTTGTTCTTGTCACAACCTCCGCGCGCGCGGAGCTTTTGTTCCGTTACGATTTCAACACTCCCGAAACCAGCGCGACCCTCTCGGGAACCGCTCAAGCCGGAGCAGCCGGCACCGGCCTTTCCGGCGCCCCCGCGGACAAGGCGCTGGACAACACCGCCGGCACCATGTCCCGCAGCGGTGGCGGCGCTTATTATGAAGGCGCACCCGGCACGCTCGCCTCGTTTACCGTGACCCTGTGGTTCAAAACCGATGGCGGGCAGACCATGGGCGCGACGCGCCTGTTCGACAACGGCACCCAGCTCCTGGGTTTCGATGGAGGTGACATCGCCAGTTCCCAACAACTCACCTTTAACAGCGGCTCATCCAAGCTCGGCGTCTGGAGCACTCCCCTGCTCGCCGTATCCGGAGAATGGATTTTCGTGGCTATTTCCTACGACGGAAATAGCGGCTCCGACAACCTTACGTTTTATGTCGGGACGAAGGGGTCCGAAGAGCAACCGGGTAGTCTATCTTCCCATACGGTCAGCGCCGACCACGGCTCCATCGACTGGGGCGGCAGTGTCGTCACGCTGATGTTTGGAGCCAATACTTCCAATGGCCGTTCTCTTGATGGCTGGATCGACAACATCAGGTTTTACGGTTCCGCCAACGATGCGACGGGCGCGCTTGATTCTTCGGCAATCGCAGGCATCTGGACATCCGACATGACGGCTGCCGTTCCCGAACCTGCCGTATGGACATGGCTGGCGGGCGGACTGGCATGGGTTGCCACAGCACTCCGGCGTCGGCTGACACGTTGAGGTTTTCCAGCCATGAACATTCCCACAAGACACATCGCCGCCTTCACGCTGATCGAGTTGCTCACGGTGATTGCGATCATCGGCATCCTTGCCGCGATACTCATCCCCACGGTCGGCAAGGTTCGCGAGACGGCCAGGCAAACCGTCTGCACCAGCCGTATGAAGGAACTGGGTACGGCGTTTGCCCTCTATGCGCAGGATCACCGCGACTGTCTGCCCGATCCCGACGACGAGGCGGACAAACGCTGGCCGCACTACATGATGCCCTATATCGGATCCTGGAAAAACACATACGATGCGAATGGACGCGTCTCGGGTCTGGAAAGCGGCGATCCTTACCGGTTGCCACTGTTCCGTGATCCGGTTCAGGAATCCATGTGGATGCCCGCGGGGGTCGGGCATGGTATTTTCGGATACAACACCAACCTCAACCACACGTATCCAGACGCCACGCTCAAAAACGCCACACCGGTTCGCTACGGCAGCCTCTCGCAACCTTCCCGCTTCATCGTGCTGGCGACCACCGAGGCGATCAAGGTGAGCAGGGGCGGCGGTATTCAACTGGAGACCAGCGTCCCGTCGCCGATGGCCGTCGGCAAGGGTTACACGGGAGGCACGACCAGCGACCGGGGCATCGCTCCCTTGTTCGGTCGAAAGGCCGTGATTCTCTTCGCCGACTGGCATGTCGCGGCGCCGGATGTCTGCACGGCAAATGCGTGGCCCTGGAATGATGTCCAGGCATTCGACCCCGCAAAGTAGCGCGCGGGGTGTTTGCCCCCCCCCCCCCCCCGGGTGTTGGGCGCAGGGCCGGGGGGGGGGGGGGGGGGGGGGGCCCCCGGCCCCCCGCCGGCCATGTGCGACAGGTAAATGAACCTGATAACAAAGCAGCTCGAGTCATATAAGTCTTTGTTACACAACGCAAACGTGTAAGACGACGGATATCGTGGGGGGGAGGCAAACTGGCATTATATACGGCCGCTGAATTGCTCTACTTCCAACATCGGATGTTTACTATCGCTAAAAAAAAACAGGCAACATGCGTATCGTTTTGCAATAATATAGTACAGTAAGCATGCATTACACTCGCTGTGCTTCATTAAGCACACAACAACAAGAAGTATTGCGGACTGGTGGCTCTCTGCACTTTGAATTTCCGCTCTAGACGCTGCAGGTGAGTGACCACCCTGCGGACAGGAGGTCAGGATTAGTAAACAGAGAATATGGGCCTTCGGGTTCTACTTCATGAGAGCTACTTCAACCCGGCATGTCCATAATGTATATGAAAGTCGTGATCACTCCAACAGTCGCCTGGGAATACTGACGTGGATCACTACAACAGTTGTCTGGCAATACTAACGTGGATCACTCCTACAGTCGCCTGGTAATACTCACGTGGATCACTACAACAGTTGTCTGGCAATACTAACGTGGATCACTAAACCAGTCGCCTGGCAATAC
>JAISAX010000209.1 GCA_031266495.1 Opitutaceae bacterium | reverse complement strand
GTCGAGTCCGAAGAGGATGGAAAACGCCGCACCGAGACCGGCGACGGAGGCGGCGAGGTTGAGCGTGAGCCAGTCGCTGCGCGGCAGTCGCCACGCCGCCGTGGCGATGGCCGCGGCGAGGGAGAGCAAGGCGAGAGAAAGGAGGAGGCCGGTGATCATAAGCGGCGAGAAGGGAGTCGTGTGGCGTCAGCCGTCTTGGAGTGCGGAGCCAGCCGCCTTGGAGTGCGGCGCCCCTGCGCCGCTTTTGCAGCGTTTGCCGTGTTTGCAGCGTTTGGAAACGTCGATGCCGTGATGCCGAGGGAAAGCGGCAGAGGACTGCCGCACTCCAAGGCGGGCGTCCCGCCCGCGCCACTCCGGAACGAAGAAGGGACGCTCATCAAGCTCCGGCCCCCGTCCCCGATTCTGTTTCGGCCAGGGTGGCGTGGATCGCCGCATCCTCCGCGCCGCGCAGCACGGCGGCACGCAAGGGACCGCGCCCAAGCAAACGACAGAGTTTCCCGAGAAACTCGAGATGCGCGCGCGGCGACGGCGCGATGAAAAAAAACAGACGCGTGACCGGGACGCCATCAGGCGCCTCTTCGGAAAGCGCGAGCGGATCGCGGAGCAACACCAGGGCAAGGGTGCCGGAATCGCGACCGAGGGCGACGCGGGCGCTGGGGTGGGGCATGGCGAGTCCGTCGCCGATGGGGGCGAAGGTGATGCCGCCTTTGGTGTGGAGCCGTTGCACGATCAGGCGGCGAATGGGATCGGTGGCGCCGGGCAGGGTGGCCACAACCTGGTCGAGCACGGCAGCGAGGCCATCGGCAGGCACGTCGCGCCAGATGCCGCCGGCGCGCAGCAGGGGACCGAGGCATTGCCTGGCGGAGGGCAGGGCGGGAGTTGTTGGGGGGGCGAGGAAGCCGGTGCGGGCGGCCAGGCCGCGTCCCGCAGCCCAGTTGGCGACTTGCGTGCGGTCAAAGAGGAGGCGTCCGCGGTCGGGCGTATTGGGAAGTCCTTCATGTTCGATCCAGTCTTCGACGGTTTTTTCGGAAACTCCGAACGATTCGGCAATTTGTATGAGATTGAGATACATCCCGTGCGAGCGTGTGTGAGTGAGCGTGAGCGTGCGAGGGGCGGAGGTTCGGGGATTGTTGGCCGTTCCGCAAGCGCGTAGCTGCCGGGGATAGCGTCCGGGGTGTACTTGAAGGGGGGAGGGGGGGGGAGGGGAGGAAGGGACGATTCAGCCGCGCCTGGCGCGGCGGGGGCGGATATGGCGTAACCAGATGCCAACTACAAGTGTTGCCAGTCCCGTCGCGCCGGCATACGTCACCGGCTCGGGCACGGGCGCCAGGCTGGAGGCGACAACACGAAAACCAAAGTTGGCGTCCTCATACGAAGCGTAGATGTTGCCGCGTCCCGTGGATGCGAGGCGGCTGCCGCCGAGGTCGAACGCGCCTCCACGCACAATACGGTCGTCAGTATTCATAATAGCATCGTTCCACTCCCTGACATTGCCTGCCATGTCATACAGTTCGTTCAGGTTCATTGCGTAACTACCCACATTTTTCGATTCGCCCAGCCCGCCTCCGGCGAAGTCGTCGAAGTTCGCATCGCTTGTGCCGCCATTGGTTTCGCTGGATTATGGCTCGCGGGCAGAAAAAATCTTGTTTATTGTTGTTACAGGATTGGTTGAGAGAGTGCGGGCATGAGGGAGGAGGTGAAAAAAGGGCGAATGGCGGCGGGGGCCATGCGGATGGCGGCTGTCGCCATGCGGATGGCAGCTGTCGCCATGCGGATGGCAGCCGTCGCCGTGCGGATGGCAGGGGCCGGGGAGTGGCATGGCAGGGGCCGCCATGCGGATGGCAGGGGCCGCCTTGCGGGTGGCGGGCGGGGCCACGCGGGTGGCAGGCACCGCCATGCTCATGGCAGCGCCGGGTAGGGTGGCAGGGCGGTCGTCGCCACGGGCGTGGCAGGCGTCGCCTTTTGCGTGGCGGCGGTTGCCATCCGCGTGGCGGGCGACGGGGTGGCACGATCCGGGGGCCGGGAACGGGCGGGCCGGGTCAGGCAGGCAAATGGTCTGGACGGGTTGTGGCATCGGTGGGCGGAGGGCGTCGCAGGGACGCCTTCCCGGCCACTTCGCCGGAGGCTCTTCCAGGGGTATCCCGGAAGCGCCTCATCGGTTGCGGTGGCGCGGGATACAGACTCCTGCCGATGCCATCAACCGGAACAACGTCAAAGTACAAAAGGCCGGAAATGCGTGCAGGTTTACAGCAACGGGACCGATAGTCCGCGCCCCTTGCGGGGCTAATGCAGAATGGAGAATGGAGAATGCAGAGTTACGCGACTGCCCGGAAGAACCACGGATTGCACGGATAAAAACCGGGATCTTCTGGAGCGGCGGAGCCGCAACCGAAGTTTTGAGGGAGAGGATAGTGTTACGGACTGACGTTACGCGGTGCCTCACGCAGGGGCTTCGCTTGCGAAGCCCGCAAGGACCTGACTATGGAGATACGCCAATACGGTCCGCCTGGCGCGGGCGTCGCAAGCGACGCCCCTGCAAAACGCCCTCTGCGTAACTGACGTTACGCGAAGACAGGATTTGCAGGCTCCTGACAATCCGGTTTCTTAGACAGAAGTAACAGAATTCTGTTACTTCATGGAATTCCGTCAATTCTGTCAAAAAAACCGGTTCCGTGTCCGCCCTGTCTCGTCCTGCGTACCATCAGTCAGCAAGAATTTTCTGGCAAAGTGGCGATGCATTTGTCTCGGATACACGACACGCCACATGATCGCCGCCACCGCCAACTGTCACCATGCAACCATTTCCGTCACCACCGGCGAGGTGCTTGCGAGTGGCACGCAGGCAGAAAAAATCGCACAAT
>JAISAX010000192.1 GCA_031266495.1 Opitutaceae bacterium | reverse complement strand
TTTCGTGTCATTTCGTGTGTTTCGTGGGCACCTGAACAGGTTATCCGGGCGCGGTTCCCTGGTGTGTTGTGCGTTGATCTGGTCGATGGGGCCTGGACTGTAATTTAATTCTGGAGTTTGATATCCTTGATGTTGCGGGTTGCGAAATCGCTGTCCTTGAGGGACGTCACTGGCTTGCCGCCGATGATCAGGTTTTTGACAAAAATGTTGCTCGCCGGATTTTCCACGCTGTGACCTTTGATGACCGACTTTTCGGGACCGGAATTGGCGACGGTGACGTTGGTAATATAAACGTCGTAAATCGGGGCGGGCATATAGCTTTGAATGTAGATGGGGCCGCGAAATCGCCTGGCGTCTTTATAGCGGCCAACCTCGTCAATGCGGATGTTGGTGAAATGGATGTCGTGCATCGCTGCCGCGTCGGTCTCTTTTGTCCAATGCGGCCTGTGCTCAACCACCAAACCCTTGCCAGCGCGAATCGCGTCAATGTTATTAAAGTGAATATCTTTCTGTTCCGAGAGTCCCTGCATGCCGACTTTGAGCGCACCGCACAGGGAATAGACGACGCAATCGCTGATGTGGATGTTGGAGATCGGATAATTGGCGTGCATTGCCTTGGTGCAAAAGCTGTCGTCACCACTATAAACAAAGCATTTTTCGATTTTTATATTGCTGCCGCAAACATCAATGCCGTCACTCCATGTCCAGAGCGGGGTGAGCACTTTGAGGCGGGAGAGGGAAACCTCGTTCACTTTGTCGAGGAAAACGCACCAGCCGCCAGCGTCGCGAATGGTGAGGTCCTCGGCGCGGAAGCCCTCGCCGTCTTCCAGATGCACCGCTTTGCGCCGATACGGTCCCTTTTCCTGCACCTGGAAGGGTTGTCCGGTTGCGTCAATGAAATCGCCTTGGGCAGCGTCAATGCAACCGTGTCCGAGCAGAGCGACGTTTTTGAAATTTTGCGCCTGCACGACAGGCGGCAGTTTGCGGATGGTGCTGCCTTTCGGGGCAAATTCTCCCGTGAAATCCGTCAGCCGGTTGGAGCCGCGAAGCACCGTGCCCGCGTCCAGGTAGAGCGTCACGTCGCTTTTGAGGACGACCGTCTGAACGCGAAAAACACCTTTCGGGATGCGCACGATTCCGCCGCCCGCCGCGCTGCACGCATCAACGGCGGCTTGAATCGGCCTGGTTGCGAGTCGCTCGCCGGTGGCGTCGGCACCGTAAGGTTGCGCCGTCACATCACAAACATTCGCGGCGTTTTTCGCGGAAGGGGGGGAGGGGGGGTCAATCAGGACAACCAGTTCGTCGGTTCCGTTAATGCGTATGAGCAGGTAGGCGGGACTCGCTTGCCGGGCGGACTGATTCAGCGAAAACGTGAGCGTGTCGCCCGCCCCGTTGACGGTGCCTTTCAGCCCGAAACTTTGCGGGTGAATTGCGTGGCTGTTAATCGGGCGGGCGGCATTGACGGACAGGGTTAATTTCTCGTTTTCGTCCGCGACGAAGGAGGCGAGGTGGATGTCGCGCCAGGATTCGACGGGGATAGTTTTGCCGTTGGCCGAGAGTTTGCAGGAGGCACTGAGGCGGGCATCCGGCGCGAGTTCGGTGACGGTCACCGCCCGCGCAGGCGCAATGGGCGAGACGGGCGAACACGCGGCCAAAATCAGGAAAAGCGCGGAAGCGAGGCGACAAGAGTGGCACATAAGGGAAGTTCTAAAATTCGAGTTGATGGATTTGAGACGAGAGGTGACGGGATGATTTATTCATATCCACGACTTCTCCCGCTTCTATCATCTGAAGACAGGGAACACTCCGTCCTCTCCCGGGCGACAGGCAGACTCCGGATCACCGGTAAATCGCGTTCCGCGTCATGGCCGGGAAGTCGTCCGTGCGGAAAGGCGCGGCGGGCAGGCCCTCGCCGTTGGCGAGGTTGCAGGTCGGATTGTCCGCCCAGGCGTAACGGACCGCGACGGGACGGGGAACCTTGTCCGACCAGACGAGGACGGAATCGCCGGCGTCCGCAGCGATCCGGGCCTCGGCCCACACCCACCGGCGATCCTCGCCGCACACGGCAAACCCCTCCAGTTCGCTGCCGGGGCTGTTGCGCACCAGCGGGGCGGTCCGTCCGGCCAGCGTGTTCACCTGGTAAACGGCGGGGAGGACGCCCGCTTTCAAACCGCCGGTGGTATGGTCGAAACGGATACGAATTTTTCCGCCTTCGGGCGTCATGGACCGCCAGACCGGTCCGGAAGACGGAAGGTTCCGGCCATACTCGCGCGCCAGCACGAGTTGCGCGAGGCGTTCTCCGGGCGTCCGCTTGTCGCGCGGGTGAATGTCGGCGGACTCCCCCGCATCCACGAGAACCGCCTGCCCGGTGCCTGGCAACCTGAGCGCCTGCGATTGCGCCTCGCGCAATTCGGCCCAGGTGCTGCCTTTGTCCGCCCCGGACTGCTTGTCGCGGCAGGCAGGGAGCTGGCAAAAATAAAAGGGCAACTCATTGCGGACTTCCCGTCCGTCGCGCCCCCATTGTTTGCGCCAGTCTCCGATGAGGAGGGGAAAGGTGGTGCGGTATTGCCAGGCGCGCCTGACGTTGGCCTCGCCCTGGTACCAGATCACGCCGTGAATCGCGAAGGGCACGAGCGGGTGGATCATGGCGTTGAATGCCCCGGCCGCCGCTCCGTTGGCGCGAGGCAGCGCAGGAGGCGGGCGAGGCGGGGCGGCGTCCGCCGACAGGGGCGGGAGCGTGTATCCGGTTTTTGCCATCCACTCCCGGCCCAGGGGCACCAGATTGGCGCGTGGCACACCGCCGAAGCGTATCGGCGCCGCCGGAGACCAGATGCGAATCGCCAGAGTATGCCGCCCTTCGCGGACGTCCTCTTCCGCGATCCAGGCGCGGCGCAGGGAGCCTTGGCCAGGGTCGCTCCGGAATGTCGTCTGGCCGACGATACGTCCGTCCCAGCAGACGGTTTCGTAACCATCAAGGGACGAGATATCGATTCGTAGTTTCCTGCCCGCTACGAAGGCGGGGATGACAACCTCCTGGCGCAACCAGAGCGCCCCGAATGCAAGCGGCAGCCCGGACGCGCCGCCGGACTGGCCCGGGGACGTTCCGGACAAGGTAACCGGCTGCCAGCCATTTTGAGCGGAAGCAGGAACATCCGGGCTGGCGAAGGCGGCAATGTTGTCCGCGTCCATGGCGGCGGCCTGGTCCTCGCGTCCGGTCTTTTTCAGCCAGGCGGAGAATGCGTCCACAAAGCGCTTTTTCTGCGCCGGGTAAGCCGCCGCAGCCTTTGTTTGCCGGACGCGGGCGGACTTCAGCTCCGGGACGGTGTCGAGGGCTTCGGCGCTCGTCCATGCTTCAACCGGAGAACCGCCCCAGGAACTGTTGATGATACCGACCGGCGTTTGCAGGGTGGCTTCGAGTTTCCGGGCAAAATACCAGGCCGTCGCCGAGAACTTGCCGGTGGTCTCGGGCGAGGCGACGATCCACCGGCCCTTGCAATCCGCCTGCGGCTTCCGCGACGACGCGGACTCCACGGCAAACTCGCGGATGCCCGGCCTGGCGGACCGGGCGATTTCCTGCTCCGCATCGAGAGTCCTTTCGAGGGAAAATTCCATGTTGGATTGCCCGGAAGCCAGCCACACCTCGCCCACCAGCACGTCGGCAATATCGATCCGGTTTTTCCCGCGAACGTTCAGGGTGAACGGGCCGCGAGCGGCGCTGGTGTTCCGGAGGTCGAGCGCGGCTTTCCATTTTCCGTCCGCATCCGCAACGGTTTCGACCGTCTGCCCGTCGAGCGACAGTGTGACGTGTTCTCCCGGAGCGGCCGTTCCCCACAGGGGCACGTTCGCCGTTCGCTGGAGAACCATGTGATCCGAAAAAATCGCCGGCAGGGAAACATCAGCGGCAAGCGGCGCGCCTGCGATGAGCAGGGCCGCAAGGGCAACGCCGGAACCGGCAACGGGAGGCGGGAGGGGGCGGGAGCGGACGGAGGATGGCAGGGAGTGCATATGGATTTACGGGTTGATGGTGAAAGTGGATACGGCAGACGCCGGGATCGGTTCGATGATATTGCCCTGATCGACCACGTGGGCCGAGTGTGTCACCACGACGCCGGGCGAGGTTTTTCTCCGTCCGTCCCGGACGGGGCGCGCAAAACGGTTGCCGCGGATGAGGATGTTTTCCGCCGCCGAAACGGAAATCTCCGGCGGGCGCGAATTCACGAAGCGGTTGTTCTCTACAACAATATTCCGGCACAGGCGCGCCGGCACGATACCGGCGGGCGTCTCCACGCAGATCGCCAGGTCGCCCGCCGCTGCGACGCTCCCCTCCCCCCCCTCCCCCTCCCACCGCGCCGAACCGGTGTCCTCGAAACGGTTGTCGCGGATCACGATGTTCTCCGGGCCGTAACCCTCGCCATAGCGTCCGTAACCGGCGGATACGTGCAGGCCCGGATAAAATGTCCGCACGAAGCGGTTTTTTTCGATGACGCCGGAATGCGTGCGGATGAGCAGGCCGCGTCCGCGATTGTCGCGAAACACGTTGTTGCGAATCCGGTAGTGGCCGGAGTCAAACCGGCGGTTGAACAGGGCGAATCCTCCATCGCCGCGGACGGGGCCGGAGCCGGGGCCGGACGGAAGCGGATCGGCCAACGTCAGCGAGAATCCACCGCCTTTTTTGTAGTCCACATTCACTACACGCGACAAAAATCCGGCGGGCGACAGGTCGGCATTGCGCAGCTCGACAAGATCGCCCGGCTCGAAACGGTAACGCCATTGCGGCGCGGTTTCGTGGACGAGGATGTCGGGCCGTCCGTCGGGGCTGCGCTTCACGCCGGCCGGGAAATTGTCGTGCACGTTGACGCAGTCGTCGCCGTTTTGCGCGAGTTCGCAGTCCTCGATTTTCAGCCAGCCGGAGGAGCCGCCGATGTGGATGCCGTCGGCCGCGCTGCTGAAGCCGAAGGCGCGACCCGGCGCGCGCAGCATCCGGACGCGCCGGATCCGGTAGTGGTGGCTCCCCTCCGCCCCGACGATGCCGTGACCCCGCGTGCCGTGGATCGTGATGTCGGAGAGCGTGCCGTGGACGAAATTGCGCAGCACGATGCCGTGCGATTCGTAGCGCAGGCGCATGAACAGGTAATGCTGGCCCGGCGCGTAGCCCTGCCGTCCCGGCCAGCCGGGTCCGCGCCGGTTTGCATGGTAGTAAAAACGCAATACGCCGGGACGCACCTGCTCTGTTCGGGACAGGTCCATGAAATACACGCCGAGGATGGGCTTGCCCGTGGTGTGGCGCACGTCGAGCGTGACGGGATCGAGTTCGATGATTTCGTAAAACGTCATCTCCGGTCCGACCGGCGGCTGCCCGTCCGGAAATTCGACCTCGATAAAATTGCCCGCCGGGTCAACCCGGCGGATAATCCCGTGGCTTTGCGGCGGTTCCCGGTCGCGATCCCAGTCCATCGTGAAACCGGTGACGAGCACGCGCTCGCAGTTATCGATCACAAAAAAATCCCGTCTGCTCCCGAACACGAACCGCGCCCCCTGCGCATCAAAAGTAAAATCCCTGAAATCGCGCAGTTCGATGATGCCTCCGCTCGCCTGCCTGCTTCCTTTTCCGGATACGAAGTGGCCGATGCGATAGCGTCCGCGCGGCACGGTGAGGCGCGCTGCGCCGGTTTCCCGGCAATGATCAAGCGCGCGACGGAAGGCCGCCTCGTTTTCCTCGCCGCTGTTGTTTTCGTCCACGCCGAACCGGGCCGCATCCACGGTGGCGGCGCCGGCTGCCGGAGCCGGCGGATCGATGATGAAATCCGGTTGCCCTCCTGCCGCCGCAAGGACGCGTCCGGCGCCTCCCGGAAACACGGCGCCCGCAAAAACCGCGAGCGCCGCGATCCAGAGGCGGGATGGGCGGGAGGGGCGGGAGGGGCGGTGCCTGATGCGAAACACCGGCGTTCTGTTTCTGTTACGGAGCGACATAATTTTTGGGACCGCCGAGTTTCATGAATTTCCCGTAAACGTAAAGGCCGGCAAGCAGCGCGAGCACGGACAACGTGCAACCCACCATAAACGTGTAGCGAAACACGCCTCCGGTCCGGTCGATGGCGAGGCCCATCAGAGGAGCCATCGTCATGTTGGCGAAGGCCGTGCAGATGCCCGCGGCGGAGGCAAACTGCGCGTATTTGGTGTGCGGAAACAGCCGCTGGCCGAGCGACGCCGCGCTCGTAAAGTAGCAGCCGGAAAGCACGCCGTGCGCCACCCAGGCGACGAGAAACGCGGCGGGCGTCGTCGCGTAAATGCTCCCCCAGGCGGTGACGGCAATGTATCCGGTCAGCATGACGATGGCCATGCGCAGGGGATGAAAGACGTCGGCCAGCCAGCCGAGGAAAAACGAGAGGCTGAACGAAATCAGGTACGTGAGGGCGAGAAATTTTCCGTAAACGGCCATGTCCACACCGAGGCTGCGGGCGTAGGGGATGGCAAAGGTGTTGACCGGAGAGAATCCGAGCGCGGCCACCTTGATGAAGATGAAAATCGAAAGGTAATAGGGATTGGTGAAACACTCCTTGCAGTAGCGTCTGGCCTCGCGGAAAAAACCGGCGACGCGTCCTCCCGTTTTCATGACAGAGGGGCGCGACGCAGGGGATACCTGTAAAGTTTCGAGAGGTTTGGGAGACATTGCACAGAGGTTTGGTATATATCGGATTCATGACTGATTTTTGAGTGCAGATTCAAGCGGATATTAAAATCTGATTAATATCCGCCTAATGTCTGGCGGCGCGCTGGTCCGGTCAGACGGTATTGCGGGATAGCCAGCGAGTGGCCCGGACGCCTTGGGGATAGGTGATGCCGATCTGGATGTTGCTGGGCGCGTCAGAGACATTGTTCTCCATGTGAGCAGCCCGGACGCCCTTGAGCTGGTTGTCATGCTCCCGGACCGGAGTG
>JAISAX010000180.1 GCA_031266495.1 Opitutaceae bacterium | reverse complement strand
CCTTCTCCTTCTCCTTCTCCTTTTCCTTGCCCTTCTCCTCCTCCTACTTCGCCTCCTGCAGCCCGCGAGGTGTGGAAGATTAGTGCTCTGTTTCAACCTCCCAAAGGTTTAAAGACTCTCAAGGCGGTGAAATATTTACCTAACTCGACTCTGAAGGAGGCGCTTGAGGATGCTTTTCCAGACATGGGGACGATTTTGTCCGTAACAATCAAGGATCGAACGTGGCCTGTTGATTCACTCTGCGTCGACGTCCCGAAGGCGGATAAGGTGACCGACGTTGTCATCGCCTGGGAACCAACTCCTCCTTCCGTTTCATTTACTCCCTCTCCTTCCCCTTCCCCTTCTCTTTCCCCTTCGCCTCTCCCTCCGCCTCTGCGCCCGCTCCCGCTCCCGCGTCCGCGTCCGCGCCAACTGTTCCCCGCGTGGGACATCGAGGACCGGATGGCGTTTGGCGCGTTGCCCGGCATCGTCAACGCCGCCGGGGACGAGCGTGCGGATTTGCTGCGCACATACGCGACGGTTTTCCTGGAGGAGGAAATCCGTCGCGAGGCATTGGTCAAAGAGTACGGCGGCTTCCTGCGTTTCCTGCAACTGGCCGCGCGGGAGTCGGGGCAAATCGTCAACTTTTCCGCCATCGCAAACGAGGCGGGGATTTCCGTGCCGACGGTCAAATCGCATTACCAGCTTCTTGAGGATATGTTTGTCGGTTTTTTCGTGCCGGGCTTCAGCGGCAGCCCGCGGCGCAACCTGCTTTCCACGCCGCGATTTTTCTTTTTCGACCTCGGCATCCGGAACGTCGCCGCAGGGTTGACGCCCGGCATTGACACCGCGAGGGCGCAGGCAGGCGCGCTCTTCGAGCAATGGGTCGGCATCGAACTCTGGAAACGCCTCCGCTATCTGCGCGACGGACGTCTCCATTATTTACGCACGCGGGACGGCGCGGAAATCGACTTTCTCGTCGAACGGCAGGGCAAACTGTTTCCAATCGAAGTCAAATGGACACAACGCCCGTCCGCGAGCGATGCGCGTCACATTGCCACATTCTTGCGTGAACATCCCCGCAATGCGGAACGCGGCTGGGTCATCTGCCGTTGTCCGCGTCCCGAGGCGTTGACCGAAAACATCACGGCAATCCCGTGGTGGTTGCTGTGAACCGTTCCCCCCCCCCCCTCTACGATCAATCCGCGTACCACAAAAGTAGAGAGTGTGTGTGCGTGAGTGAGAGAGAGTGTGTGTGAGTATGTGGAGGGGAAACTTGCTATCTGAAGTTACGCGGCTCGACCGTAGGGGCGTCGCTTGCGACGCCCGCGCCAGGCGGACAAAATTGGCATATCTCCCGTAGTGATCAGGTCCACACGGGCTTCGCAAGCGAAGCCCCTACGTGGGGCACCGTGTAACATCAGTTACTATACAATAAAGCTTCGCAAAGATTGTCGGCCTGGAATGTGCGGTCCAGTTTTATTCCAACATCGCCGTATCCATGCAGACACAGACACGCCTCACCCCGCACAAGGATTGCCGCCGGAACGCCTTTCCCCTGATCGAGCCACAACAGGTTTTTATTTGCCGGAGGCATCGTTTCGCGATGCCTCCGGCAAGGGCTTCATATGAAGCCCTTCGCGCCGCTTCCGCCTTCACGCTGGTCGAGCTGCTGACCGTCATTGCCATTATCGGCATCCTTGCCGCGATCATTGTCCCAACCGTTGGAAAAGTCCGGCAGAGCGCCAACGCTGCCGCCTGCCGCTCCAACCTCCGCCAGATCGCGATGGCCGTCATCCTCTACGCCAACGAGCAGCGCAACAACACCCTGCCCGGTCCGATGTATGGAAAGGTTTTTAATGGCGTGAACCCCGCCAACAAAAAAGGCCGCCTGCCCTATGAAATCGCCCCGTACCTGAAAATCACCCTGCCCGCCAACACCTACACTGTTTTTCCCCAACTCATCTGTCCCGGCCTCGCCTCTGCCTGCCCCGACATTGCCCGGCTCCCCTCCGAAAGCGCCATCCTCTACGCCCTCAACACCGCCAAAGGCGACGGCAAATCACCGACCGACGATCCGGACTACGCCGGCTCCATCTGGGGCTATCCCGATTACAGCGACGCCACCGGCCACCCCGTATCCATCAATCGCATACCAGCCCTCAGCCGCGTCTGGATGCTCACCGACACCGACGAAGCCCACGGTTACTGGACGGGCGCGCAACTGGCCCCCAAACCCGTCCACGGCAACCACCGCAACCGCGCCTTCTTCGACGGCCACGTCTCCGCCGCCGGCCTCAATGACACGGGAATCACCTGGAAATAAACCCGTATCCGAAAAACAGATTCAACCCTTCAGACACCATGAAAACAACCACACGCTCACGCCACCTGCCGCTTGCGGCCCTGACTGCAATCGCACTCGCAACCACCAGCCTCGTTCCGGCTCCATCGCGCGCCGAAACCTTCACATGGTCGCCTGACGGCGGTGGCGACTGGGACACCGCCACCAACTGGACCCAAAACGCCGTGCCCGACGCCGCCGATGCGGACGTCACGGTTACCACCACCGAAAGCGGATCAACCATCCTCCTGGGCAACGCTTCCACTACCGTGCATAACCTGTCCGCGACAACAAACGGAGGCACCACGCTCAACTTTGCCTCGGCCAATACCTCCGGTTCCTATGCGCTGAACATCACGGGAACTCTGAAGAAGAACAATGGCAGCAGCACCATCGCCTTTTACAATTACAACGCGGGGCGTAATCTGAACCTCACGGTCAACACGCTCGATTTCGCCGCCAACGGCAATTTTTACTTTGGCCGCAGCGATGGCGGACGCCAGATCAACACCCTTGCGATCGGCGCACTCAACATGGGCTACAATGGAAACACGACCAATAACCTGGGCTTCAACGTCGCCGCAAACTACACGCTCGGCGACGTCACTCTCGGCGGTTCGAACACCAAGAACGTTTACCTCATCAGCAACAGCTCCACCGGCGCCGGCTACAGTCGCACGGCGACCATCAAAAGCCTCACGCAAACGAGTGGCGCGGCTGCGACAATCCACGGATCACAGCGCGCCGCCTCCACCGGCGCCAACACCGCCACGCTCAAAATCGACACCGATGCCGCAACCGCCTTTACCGCCACCACGATCCTTGCCGACGGCACCGGCGGCACGCTTGCCCTCCTCAAAACCGGCGCGGGCCAGCAGACCCTCTCCGGCGCGCTCGCCCACACCGGCGGCACCACCGTCGAACAAGGCACGCTTGTCCTCACCGGCAGCCTCGCCGCGACTGGCGACCTGACCATCGCGAACGGCGCAACCCTTGTCGCAGGCACGGCGCTCACGTTGCACGACGCCGCCCTTGAGAGCGGCGCGATTCTCGGCTTCGACCTCGGGGCCGACGCAAAACTCAACCTTGCGGGCAACCTCACCCTCCAGGGCGACACCACCTCCAATCCCGTCTCCCTCGTCATTGATTTCCGGAACACCGGCATCGCCGGCAACAGTTACAATGGACTCCTTTCCGTTGCCGGCACCAACGCCTTTTCCAACGCCAACGCCACCGTCACCTACATCAACTTCGGTGCGGAAGGCCTGTCCGGCACGCTCGGCATGGACGAACTGACCGGAGGTTTCGTCATCGGCACGGCGATTCCCGAACCCGCCATCCTGGCGCCGGTCCTCGGCACGCTCGCGTTGCTCGCCTCCATCGTCGTTCGCCGGCGAATACACGCCTTGCGCGCCTGACCTCTCCACCGTCCTTCCCCCCCCCCCCCCTCCCCCACCCCCCCCTTCCCTGCTCTCCGGAAGGATTTTTACGATTTCCGTCCCGATGCGATTTTCTCCCGTTGCGTTGTCCTGCCTCGCGCTTGTCCTTGCGCAAACACTCCCTCCCGCCGCCGCCGTCGCCGT
>JAISAX010000815.1 GCA_031266495.1 Opitutaceae bacterium | reverse complement strand
CGAAAATTAATTAATCTGATAGTTCCGGGAACAAATATTGGCGGATCCTGTTACCGTGTGCCAGGAATGCGCTTGCAGCGGCACACGGAGTCGTCGTTGCCTGGTCTTGTGAATGATATTACACGACTGGCTGTATATGTGATTTTTGACCGGATTGCACGAATTCTCTTTGTCTCATAATGAATACATCATCAGAAAACACATCATCAAAAAACATCTGCCAACCGGCAGCGATTGTCTCCATGTCGTGGATTGTACTGTTGTCGTTTGCCGTTATATTGATTCTCTTTGCATCAGCTACTCCCGCCTCTGCGGCTACTTACAAATGGACTCCTTATTTCAATTACAACGAACCCACTGAGGATGATCCCATTGGGAATAGCGAAAGCAGCGATGAGTGGGCAGATGGGAATAACTGGACTTTGTATGATAATGGACAGTCTTATCATCCTGTCGCCGTGCCCCCTGGATTGGATGGGGCGGTTGATGGCCCAGTTGGCATACAGGGTGATACTTCGGTCGTCAAAATCAGTTCCGGCACTACGGTGCAAAATGCATATATTACGCTTATGGATTCCAGTACCATGACCATTGATAGCGCATTTGTTGGCGGTTCCATCAGTGCAAGCGAGTACAGCAAGATAATAATCCAGTCCGGGGCTACGGTGGAAAACACATCGCTCGTCGTTGGCGGTGGTGCCATCGCGATCGTCGGCGGCGCATTTGTCGGAGGCCCCATCAGTATGTACTCGGACGGCAAGATGGTAATCCAATCCGGGGCCATAGTCAGTTCTTCGTCTATGAATTTTAACGACAGCTACATAACCTTGGAAGCGGGCGCAGTTGTCACCGTCAGCGGTGATATGTCATTTACTGGTTATGCGCATTCTGTTACCATTGACGGGAGCGACGTGAAATATGGCGCCACATTTTTCTCCTGTGATAGACTGAGACTTGGTGAGGGTACCGATGCCCTGATTCAACTTACGCTAAATGGCTTCGCAGACGGTGTTTATACGCTCATCCATGCTGCCACGTTTTATAAACAGCTTGAGGAAGAGAACTATGTATCTGTGTCAGAGAACTTCTCTCAATATATTTCCTTGGCAGGTGAGAATGCGGAACATGCCAGCCTGTCGTTCGACGAGGAACGGGGCATAGTGCTGACGATAAGCGGCACAGGGAAATCTGCATCAGGGTTTCCTGTGCCCGAGCCTGCCACGTATGCAATGCTGGTCGGCGTGGCGGTCCTGGTCCTGGCGGCGTTGCGCCGCATCCGCGCCTGACAGGCATACGCTTTGACGATAGAGCGGTAACGCTCCGTCAAGGCAAAGCAAAGCAGGCGTTTGGCGACGAGGCATGGCAGGACAGGGTGCCGGTCTGTCTCCGGAATTTTTATACAAAAGCCACAAAGCTCGCAAAGACCGCAAAGCCACTGCAACGAACCACGGCTTTGCTTGTTCGTGAGGTCTTGTTCACCAAGTCCTGTTCGCCAAGTCTTGTGCTTCGCGACCTTCGCGATCTTCGCGATCTTTGTGTAAAAAAGAGGGGGTTTCGCGTAACTTCAGAGGGGAACTCACCGGCGGAGGCGGAACGTCTTCCGGTAATCACGCGGGGCCTGGCCCTGTTCGAGGTGAAAACGGCGCGAGAAATAGAATTCGTCCTCGAAGCCCACGGCCGACGCCACCTCGTGGACAGGGAGCGTGGTCTCGACGAGCAGGCGGCAGGCTTCGCGCATGCGCAGGCCCTGCAGGTAGCGCGCGGGAGGCATCCCCATCGTGGCCTGCCAGCGCCGGCGAAAGGTGGTGGGGGAAAACCCGTGCTCGCTGGCCAGCGCATCGAGATTCGCGGGTTCGCCCGGGCGCCGGCGCAGCTCCGCGGCGATCGCGTGGATGGCGTTGTCGGCGGTGCTGTCGGGGTTGGGCGCGAGCCAGGTTTCCAGCACGAGGCGCTCGCATACGCGGTCCACGCGATCGACGACGGATTCGGGTTCCGGGTGGCGAGCGAGCCGGGTCAGCTCCTCCACCTGGGCCTCCACGGCGGCCGGATCGGCGATGGGCCACACGGGCCGTTTCAGGTCGATCAGATGCACTTCCTGGAGCGGGCGGAAAAACGAGCGGTCATAGACGATGTAGAGTTCGTCCCACGTGAAGTGCGGCAGGTCGGGGCCGTAGTCGAGGCGTTCGCCCGGCCATTGCGTGATGACGCACGGCGCCTGCACCGGCCACACCTGGCCGAACCGGCGGAACTCGCCGCGCCCGCGCAGGATCAGCGAAAAGTTGCAGGTATCGAAGGCCGTGTGCACCCACGCGTTCTTGCGCCAGGCATGCGCCGCGGTGGCCACCGGAAACACCGACGGGAAGCGCCGACGGTAGGGTGCCCAGTGTTTGGTCAAAAAATCCAGTTTTTTGGCGGACGCTTCCATTGTGCCACGGTGGGAATTTTTGTACGATGCCCGTTCTTGTTTCCTTTGCCCATGAAAAAAGCGCTCTTCCTTGCCGGCGGCTGGCCCGGTCACCAGCCTGAGAAAATCGTCCAGCTTCTGGCTGGCGAACTCAACCGCCACGAAATCTCCAGCGACATCGAGACCTCGCTCGATGTGCTGGCCGACGAGGCGGCGCTGCGGCGCTACGACCTCATCTCGCCGTGCTGGACGATGGGGCAGCTCACGAAGGAGCAGGCCGGCGGGTTGCAGGCGGCGGTGCGGGCGGGCATCGGCCTGGCGGGCGTCCACGGCGGCATGGGCGACGCGTTTCGCGGCAACCTCGATTACGAATGGATGGTCGGCGGCCTTTTTGTCGGCCATCCGCACGTCGGCGAGTACACGGTGCGCGTGCGCGACATCGCAAGCCCGATCACGGCGGGGCTGCCGGCGTCGTTCCGTTACCGGTCCGAGCAGTACTACATGCTTGTCGATCCGGCGGTGCAGGTGCTGGCGGATACCGATTACGTCCACGACGGCCGCATGTGCACGATGCCCGTGGCGTGGGTGAAGCGCTGGGGGCGCGGCCGCGTTTTTTACTGCGCGCTCGGCCACGCGCCGGAAGAGTTTTCCGCATTTCCCGACGCCCTCGCCCTCACCATCCGCGGCCTGCTCTGGGCCGGCGGGGCACTGTGAGATTTCCGGGAAATTCCGGAAAATCATTTTTGAACAGAAAGAAACAAAGATAACAAAGGGGCACTTTGAAAAAGTCGTTTTAACCGCGAATGGACGCGAATAGACGCGAATTCGGAGAGAAGATAACTTTGTTGAACAAGAGCAGGTCTTCTTGAAAAACATTCGCGTTCATTCGCGTTGCCTTCGCGGTTGGTTCGTTTGTCTGGAAAAAGGAGTTTTTCAAAGTGCCCATAAGAATAAGGTTTTTTAGCTTATAGCTGGAAGCATGGCGTTATATTTCAGGCTGACCAGGCTGACTGATGGAACCGGGCGCAGCGTGAAGCTGCTTCACTTCGGAAGCATCGAGCTGTCCGGCATAAACCTGGAGATCATAAATGGAGCCTTTGAACTGATTGTTGGCGTACTTCGCCGAAAACGCCCAGTTGCCAATCCGCACCGGAGCCAACGAGAAGCGGACAGGCTCATCCCATGTTCTGCTCTTCGCCAGCTTGCCGTTGATGTAGAGATTGGCCGTTTGAGCGTCTTTGTCCCAGGTAACGGCAACATGATACCAGGCATCTCCGACAATTCTGGCCAGCAATGTATTGGTGTTTGCCACATTGGCCTCCAGCGTCTCCTTGCCAGCGGCAATGGCGATGCGGAGATCCTTGTTATAGGTACCTCCCATATTGATGATATAATCCGCGCCTTCCCCCGCATTACTTCGGTCTGCCCTGAACCAGAAGCTCAGCGAACCCACGTTGGACAATGCCACAACGGGAATGGTGAATCCCGATACGCCGTCGGCGATCTGCCCGATCTGAATGGAAGCGACCGGACCGGAGGCTTCGGGCGGGCGGGCGGCATCGTAAGCCAGCTCCGCCGGTGCGCCATCAATGGTTGCGGCAACGGCATGGGAGGTGCCGATGGAATCATTCAGATTGCCGGAGAATTCATACCTGTGCGTGAGCGTGGCGGCGGCATGGACGAGCGTTGCGGAACAAAGAACGGCAAGCAGGGAGGTGGCGAGGCAGGGGATGTTCATGATCTGGATACGTTTCGAGCCTGGATTTCCAGGAAGGGGAGGGGAGGGGGGGGGGAAGGGAACGAGGTCAGTCGTGACGACTACGGCAGGCCAGGGACCAGGCGAGCAATCCACCACCGAGAAGCAGCGCAACGGAACCGGGTTCAGGGATTGCGGTACCGGGGTTGGCGTAGAGGTCGGCGATTTGCCCGGCGTCGAGCAGTCCTTCGTAAATCTGGAGATCGTAGATGGAGCCTTTGAACTGATTGTCGAAAAAGCTGGTGCTGGTTACGGCAGGAAAACTCCAGTTGCCGACATTGATATTGGTGGCGGCAAATTTGGCCTCGGCGACGTTGGTTTGGCTACTGACAAGAGCTCCGTTGACATAAAAGGAGGCGCTTGTGTTGGCCGTGTCCCAGGTGATGGCGACATGATACCAGGTGTCACGCGTTACCCCGGCAGTATAGGTGCCGATGGTTGTATCTCCAACGGCGAAACGGAGCTGGTTGGTGTTGTTGTCGCGGAGAAAAAGCCTGATGCCTTTTTGCCAATCCCCACCCTGATTGAACACGTAGTCCGCCTGACTGTTCGTGCTTGCGGCCAGATCAGACCGGAGCCAGAGGCTGATAGAGCCTGCGCTGGCATAGGCGACGCTGTCGATGGAAAAGCCGGAACGGGTATCGGCAGTTTGTCCGACCTGAAGCGATTGGGCGGGACCGATGGCTCCCTCGGGGGTTCCGCTGTCAAAGCCGGGAGCCTCGGAGTTGTCGCCGGTCACGCTTGCTGTGCCGTCGGTCGTGCCGACGGAATCGGCGAGAGTGCCGTTGAACTCATAGCGGTGCGTGAGCGTGGCGGCGGCCTGGGCGAACGGGGCTGCGCAAACGAGGCCGAGCAGGATGGTTGCGATGTGTTTTGTATTCATTATTTGATACGGGTTGCGGGTTGATCTGGCGGAGAGAGATATTTCCGGGTTGTCCGGCGGGGAAACAGGGGAATCAGCCGCTTGAGCGTCCGATGACGAGCGCGCCGCGGACGGTGGCTTCGTGGTGAATGAGTGGTTTCCTGGATACGATCTGATCGAGCATTTCGAAGCAACGCCGGCCGATCTCCTCGCGAGGGATCTGGTAGGTGGTGAGCGTGAGGCCGTCGGGACCGGCGAGGCCGTAGTCGTTGCAACTGGCCAGGCGAAGGGTATCGGGAACGCGGATACCGCGCCCGTTCGCCGCGCGCAGGCAGCCGAGGGCGAGGTAGTCGTTGGCGCAGACGACGGCGTCGAGCGTGTTGTTGGCGGAGGCGAGGAGCCGATGGCCGAGATCGGTGGATTCGCGCAATGGGTTCTCGAAGTCGGGATGCACTTCCGGATCGAGCACCACGCCGCCGGACGGGGGCGTGAGGCCGGCCTCTTCCAGCGCCCAGAGGTAGCCGCGGTATTCTTCGGTCACGGCGGGGATGTTGGCGTAGTTGGCCAGGAATCCGATGCGGCGCAGGCCGCGCGCGACGAGATGGCGAGTGACGGTGCAGGCCGCGTGAAAGGCGTCGGCAATGATGGTGGGGCAGCCGATCGCGGGGAGGCTGACTTCGGTGAGGACGATCGGGAGTTTCGAGGCGAGCAGGGCGCGGGAAAACCGGAGCACGTCTTCGGGCGTCGGCAGGAGCGGGAAAACCACGGCGCCTTTCACGTCGAATTCGGAGAGGCGGCCGACGAGTTCCATTTCTTTCTGGTAGTCGGTGCCGCTCGGGAGCATGACGACGCGGCGTCCGGCCTTACGACCGGCATCCTGGAAGCCTTTCAGCGTGCGCCAGATGCTGTCGTGCTGGTCGCTGGGATAGATGAAGGCGAAGGCGTCGAGTTCGATTTCGGGGCGCGAAGCGGACGGGATGTTGCGGAGGACGCGGGTGCCGGTCCGGGTGCGGCGCTCGACGAGGCCGGCGTGGACAAGCTGGGCAATGGCCTTGCTGACCGTAGCGCGACTGCAGCCGAATTCGGTGGCCAGTTCCACTTCGGTAGGGATTTGACTGCCAATTGACCAATGGCCTTCCGCAATCCGGTTTTTCAGGGAGGAAAAGATGTTGTCGAGCTTGGAATGCGTCTCGGCAGGATTCATTTGCTAGCCAAAAAGTCGTTTGGGTGAGCAAATGCAAGCCGATTTTTGAAACATTTTTGTTTTGGCCGCGGATTCGTCCTGCGTTCGCCGTTTTGGGGGAATACGATCGGCATGGCATCCGGACGTCTCTTCCGTCCTCCCGTCCTCCGCTCTCCTGCAAATCCGCAAATCCACAAAAAAGCCCGCCGGTGTCGGCGGGCGGGAGGAGGGAGGGGGGGGGGGATGCTCGCGATGCGGCGGATTCAGAGTTTTTGAGAAAACTCTTCGATGGAGGCGCAGCGGATGGCGACACGGAGCAGGTTGCGGAGGCGTTCAAGGTCGTTGATGCCTCTGATGGCTTCTTGCAAGCCTTCCGGCACGCGGTCAAATCGCGTATCCAACACTCCGATAAGGGAATTGTGTTCGCCTTCCAGACGGCCTTCCTGCCGTCCTTCCTGCCTGAGTCGTTCTACGGTGCTCATGATGTCGCTCCTGTATTCTTCCGGGATGTGAGTAATGACTATGTTCTCGGTTTGCTCGCGCTTCAACTCCGAATGCGAAATCAGGTAGTGCCAGAGCTGGTTGACAACCGCTGCGATGGAGGCGCGGTCGGGGTCGGAGAATATTTCGTCGAGCAGGCGTCTGATCTTGCGGACGTCCATCAGACCAAGGCGATTGCCTTGCAACGCGCCGAGAATGGCGCGGGCGAGCGCGCCGTCGGCGAGTTTTTCGAGGGGAAGTCCTGCCAGTTCCACTACAATAAAACCGCAGTCGGGCATGAAGGTGCGCGCCCATTTTTCGATGCGCGGAGGCACGTCGATCAGGTCGGCCAGTCGCCAGATTTTTCCCCATTTGCGCGGTCCGGGATGGAGCACAATCGAAATCACCAACGGGAGCTTGTCCGATTCGCGACGGTTTTTGTCCGCCTTGCCTGTTTTCGCTTCCTCCGCGCGGTCGTGCTCGTCCTGTCGCCAGATGAGAAGGATTTCCTCAAGGATGCGCCGGGCCATGAACTTTTCCGTTTTGGTCTGGTGCTCCATCAGGACGTAAAAGTGTACGTCGCGCCCATCGACTTTGATCCGGTAAACGACGTCTTCGCGGCGTTCGGCCAGGGTGTCGCCGATGCCGGAAATCCGGGTGACGGTGAGCGTGTGCCAGTCGGCTTGCGCGACCAGTTCGGGCGGCAGCCATGTCCTCAAAAACTGCCGCGCCACCGCGGGCAGGGAAAAGGCATGTCGAAAAATGCGGTCGTGGTCGCCGTTGCCCGCCGCCTTCGTCGCGGGTGATGGTGCGTCGGCGGCGGCGGAGGGTGCCGGGTGCGGGGCTGGCGAGGGTTCGTCGGGAGAGGTCATGCTTGTGGCGAGGAACCGGAAAATCAGCGTGTTTGCGCTGAACAGGCAAAGCTTTGTTGCAGCCCGCGTCTTCCGGTGCGCGGTCGCAGGCCCGCGGGAGAGGCGCCGGATGGCGTTCGGGTTTGGCGAATCGGCAGATTGACAGCAAAGCCTGCGCCACCGGCTATGCTTCAGAACAGGAAATAGCGCCGGGCGAGCGGGAGTTCGTTGGCCGGTTCGCAGGTGAGGTGTTCGCCGTCGGCCTTGACGGTGTAGGTCTCGGGATCGACCTCGATTTTCGGGAGGGCATCGTTGTGGACCATGTCGCGCTTGGTGATCGCGCGGCAGCGTTGCACGGGTTCGAGGCGGCGGGAAAGGCGGAGCGGGTTGCCGGCGAGCAGGCCGCCGGGAGCATGTAAGGATGCGTCGGATACGAAGGTCAGGCTGGTGCTGGCGCGGGCGCGTCCGAAGGCGCCGAACTGCGGGCGGTAGAACATGGGCTGCGGCGTGGGGATCGAGGCGTTGGGGTCGCCCATGTTGGCGCTGGCGATGAAACCTCCCTTGAGGATGAGTTCGGGTTTCACGCCGAAGAGCGCGGGCTTGAAAATGACGAGGTCGGCGAGTTTTCCCACGGCGATGCTGCCGACGATATGGGCGATGCCGTGCGTGAGGGCCGGGTTGATCGTGTACTTGGCGAGGTAGCGGAGGATGCGGAAGTTGTCGGCGGCGGGATGGATGTTGCCGGTGAGCGTGCCGAACTGCGTCTTCATCTTGTGTGCGGTCTGCCAGGTGCGGCAGATGACTTCGCCGATGCGGCCCATGGCCTGGCTGTCGGAGGACATCATGGAGATGGCGCCGAGGTCGTGCAGGCGGTCTTCGGCGGCGATGGTCTCGGGGCGGATGCGCGATTCGGCGAAGGCGACGTCCTCGGGGATCTTGCTGTCGAGGTGGTGGCAGACCATGAGCATGTCGAGGTGCTCGTCGATGGTATTGACGGTGAAAGGACGCGTGGGGTTGGTCGAGGAGGGGAGGACGTTTTCCTCGCCGCAGACGCGGATGATGTCGGGCGCGTGGCCGCCGCCGGCACCTTCGGAGTGGTAGGTGTGGATGGTGCGGCCTTTGAAGGCACGGAGGGTGTCGTCCACGTAACCGGCCTCGTTGAGGGTGTCGGTGTGGATGGCGACCTGCACGTCGAACTCGTCGGCGACGCCGAGGCAGGTGTCGATGGCGGCGGGCGTGGTGCCCCAGTCTTCGTGGAGTTTGAGGCCGATGGCGCCAGCGAGGATTTGTTCGCGGAGCGGAGCGGGGGTGGCGCAGTTGCCCTTGCCGAGGAAGCCGAGGTTCATCGGGAAGGCTTCGGCGGCTTCGAGCATGCGATGGAGGTTCCACGCGCCGGGCGTGCAGGTGGTGGCGAGGGTGCCGTGCGCGGGGCCGGTGCCGCCGCCGATCAGGGTCGTTATGCCGGAGGAAAGGGCTTCGTCGATCTGTTGCGGGCAGATGAAGTGGATGTGGGTGTCGATGCCGCCGGCGGTGACGATGCAACCTTCGCCGGCGATGACTTCGGTGCAGGCGCCGACGATCATGGGGTTGGGCTTGCCGGTGGCGGGGTCGGGGAAGGCGGAGCCGATGCCGGACTGGATGCCGGGGTTGCCGGCGTGGCCGATGCCGGCGATGTGGCCGTGCTTGATACCGATGTCGGCCTTGATGACGCCGAGGAGCGGGTCGAGGACGAGGGCGTTGGTGATGACGAGGTCGAGCGATTCGGCGTCGGTGGCGGTGGGCGACTGGCCCATGCCGTCGCGGATGACCTTGCCGCCGCCGAATTTTATTTCGTTGCCGTAGCCGCCTCCTGCCCCGGCGGTTTCGGCGACGAGGTCGCGCTCGACCTGGGCGAAGAGGTCGGTATCGGCGAGGCGGATGCGGTCGCCGGTGGGGGGGCCGAACATTTCGGCGTATTGGCGGCGGGAGAGGTTCATGGCGAAGGACGGGGGGGGGGGGGGGGAATGGGAGATATGCGAGGCCGGG